>CAZFUK010000347.1:1118-5942 GCA_964522005.1 uncultured Anaerolineales bacterium
GGGGCTAAACCGGGCTAGCATCTCGTCGCGGGCGGCCATCTCCGCCGCCGTCCAGTCGTCGTCTATCGGGACGAGGCCCCAGCGCTCGGTCAGCGCCGCTTCGACGGCCTGGCGCACCGCCGCGCCGTCGAGACCGCCGCGGCCGACAGTGTTCAGGCCGGCCACCCGCCCGTCAAGCAGGGCCGTCAACTCCGCGCCCTCCCCCTCCGTGCGCGTCAGCAACTCGGCGGTGCTCGCCGATGACCAGCGCAGATAGACTCCGGCCTGCAACAGCGCGCCCGTCCGTCGTCGGCGCTGCGCCAGCCCGACGATCTTGCGCGGACCGACGACCACCTCAAAGGGCGACAGGCCGCCATAGCACGCCCGCTTGAGCAGGGGATGCAGCGCCTGGACGTCGGCGCGAGCCTCCGCCACGCTCACCACCCGCGCGTCCACTCCCAGGCGCTCCAGGGCCAGCGCCCACGTCTCCCCCAGCCAGCGATAGGACAGCGTCACGTCGTCCACGTCCAGCGGGTCGCCGGCCGGCACAGCCACGTCCAGCGCCAACGACGCCTCAGTGAGCACCGCCCCGCCGCCGCTGGCCCGGCGGTAGACCGCGACCCCCCGCCGCGCGCAGGCGTCCAGGTTGGCGTCGTCCAGAGGCTCCGAACTGCCCAGTATCAGGGCGGGGGGCTGAATCTCCGACCAGCGCAGCGCGGGCGTTGGCCCCCGCTCCAAGCCGGCCAGCAGCGCCAGCCCGGCCGCGAGGCCCCGATCGGCCGGCTCGGCGGCGAAGGGCAGGCGGCGGATGGGGCGCAGCGCGGTCATGCTAGTGGCGGAAGTGGCGCATGCCGGTAAAGACCATCGCCGCCCCATGCTGCTCGGCCATGGCGACGGCCTCATCGTCCCTGACCGAGCCGCCGGGCTGGATGAACGCGGTGACACCGGCCCGGCAGGCGGCTTCGACGCCATCGGGGAAGGGGAAGAAGGCGTCCGAGGCCAGGACCGCGCCCCTGGCCCGCTCGTCCGCCCGCTCTACGGCGATGCGTACCGAGTCAACGCGGTTGGGCTGGCCGGGGCCGATACCCACGGTCTTGGTGCCCTGCGCCAGGACGATGGCGTTGGACTTCACCACGCGGCACACGCGCCAGGCGAACACCAGCCCCTCCCACTCGGCCTCGGTCGGGTGGCGGGAAGTCTTCTCGGTGAGCCAGTCAATGTCCAGGCTGTCGCTCTCCTGGACGAGCAGGCCGCCGCTGATGCCGTGGGCCATCAGGGTCGGCTCGGGCACAGCAGACAGTTGCAGGACGCGCAGGTTCTTGCGGCTGACCAGTCGGCTCAGGGCGTCGGGGTGATAGGCCGGGGCGATGATCACGTCCATCTTGACCTTCATCAACTCGGCCGTGCGGGCGTCCACGGGGCGGTTGAGGGCGACGACGCCGCCGAACGCCGAGACTGGGTCGCAGGCCAGCGCGTCGCTGTAGGCGTCGGCCAGGCGGTCGGCGCTGGCGACGCCACAGGGCGTGGCGTGCTTGACAATGGCGACCGTCGGGCGGGCGAAGCCATAGGCCAGCGACCAGGCCGTTTCCAGGTCGAGCAGGTTGGTGTAGCTCAGGGCCGGGCCGTGCATCTGGCGCGCGTCGGCCAGGCTGGGCGTGCCCTGGCCCGCTGGCGTGTAGCGATACCAGGCGGCGCGCTGGTGGGGGTTCTCGCCATAGCGCAGGTCGGCCACCTTGGTCAAGACCAGCGGCAGCACAGGCGGGGCCACGCTGCCCTCGGGCGTCTTGCCTTCGGCCTGGGTCAGCCCGCGCTCGCCCTCGACCCCGGCCCGGCCGCCCAGCGACCCGGCGCCCAGTTGGCCGGCCAGGTAGCCCGTGATGGCGCCGTCATAGCGCGTGGTGTGCTCGAACGCTTTGAGGGCCAGCCGCAGCCGCGTCTCCGGCGTCGTGTCGCCCCCCGCCCGGAGTTCGTCCAGCACGGACGGGTAGTCGGCGGGGTCCACCAGAACGGTGACATAGGCGTGGTTCTTGGCCCCGGCGCGGATGAGCGTCACCCCGCCGATGTCAATCTGCTCGACCGCCTCGGCGAGCGTTGCGCCCTGGCGCACCGTCTCGCTGAACGGGTAGAGATTGGAGACGACCAGGTCAATCGGCTGGATGCCCAACTGGGCCAGTTCGGCCAGCCCGGCCTCGGTGCGCGGCGCGAGCAGCCCGGCGTGGACCGCCGGGTGCAGCGTCTTGACGCGCCCCCCGAGCGCCTCTGGAAAGCCCGTCACCTCCGCTACTTCGGTCACCGGCAGGCCCGCCTGACGGAGGGCCTGGGCCGTCCCGCCCGATGCCACCAGCGTAACCCCCGCCGCGTGGAGCCCCTGCCCCAACTCCACCAGCCCTGTCTTGTCATAGACACTCAATAACGCGCGTCGCATCACCGCCGCCTCCTCGGAATCTCACCGCTGTCCGCCTCCCACCTGGGGTGGGGGAGGGGGTGGGGTTAATCAGTGCTGTCCACGAGCCGCGAACTCCTCCACCCAGCGCCGCTGTCCCGGCGTCTCCGGCCCCGCCCCGGCGGCCCCCACGGCCTCGGCCGCCTCAGGGAGCGGCAGGCCGAGCGCGAGCAACACGCATACGGCCAGCGTCCCGGTCCGCCCAATGCCCGCGCCGCAGTGAATCAGGACCCGTTCGCCCGCGCGGAGCGCCTTGGCCAGCCGCTCCACCAGCGCCCCGAATTCCTCCCTGTCGGAGGGCACGCCGAAATCGGGAATCGGAAGCGCCTCCCAGGCGCAGGGCAGCGTCTGGGACTTGACTGCCTCAGCGTACTCGGCCGACTTACGCTGAATCTCTTCGAGCGACAGCAGGCTGACGACGGCCGTGACGCCGCGGCGTTCGAGCGCGGCGTGCGCCTGGGCGAACGGCTCGTAGCGGCCCGGCAGGCTGTGCAGGTAGAGGCGCCCCGTCACGCCGGGCGGTAGGCTCACCGGGCGGAAAGGGGTGGGCGTAAACACTATTTCCGCCGCCGTTCCAGTTCGGCGTAGACCTCGTCCAGGCTCACGCCGCTGTCCACCATCAGCACCAGCAGATGGTAGAGCAGGTCACCGATCTCGTAGACAGTGTGGGCATGGTCGCCGTCCTTGGCGGCCAGGGCGACTTCGACCGCTTCCTCGGCCACCTTCTTGACAATCTCCGCCTGCCCCTGGCTGAACAGTTTGGCCGTGTACGAGCCGGGCGGCGGGTTGGCCTGGCGGTCCTGGATGAGGGTGTATAGGTCAGCTAGGATTTGAGCGTTCATGGTTGGAATTCATCTCTACGTTATGGATTTGACCCACCACTCAGACGCGATGCTCGCCCCACTGTCCTGAAGCATCGCCCGTTTCGGCTGGTCCAGATGGCCGCATATAGTCACCAGGACTGCCGCACCCCGTTGGCGCGCCCGGCGTTCGACCTCGTTGAGCAAGGCCTGGCCGACCGTTGTCCAATCGCTCGTTTCCCTCACAGCATAGTCGTCCACGACGCATGCTAACCCGCCTGGGTCATAAACAGGCGGCGGCGGGGTGAGCGTGGCGATGATAAAGCCATTGACTACCCCCTGTTGCTCCTGGACCAGGGCGATGACGTTGTCCCGCCCCAGTAAGCTCTCGACGTATGGTATCTGCCGCGCAACGGCGTCCTTGGCTACGCGCCAGAACTGGGGCTGATACTGTTCATACTCCCGCCGCTTTTGGTCCGCCAACGCGACCATCGCGGCTACGTCAGCCGACGTCGCCTGTCGAATGTACTCCCTTGTCATGCGCCACCACTCGCTGATCCGTCTACGGGGTAGAGTTCCACAAAGAAGCAGGTTTCGGCCCCGGTGTGGCAGGCCGGACCGTGAGGCTGGACGCGCACCAGCACCGCGTCGCCGTCGCAGTCCAGCCGCAGCTCGACTACGCGCTGCGTGTGGCCGCTGGTGCGGCCCTTGTGCCAGATTTCGCGCCGGCTGCGGCTCCAGAAGTGGGTCTCGCCCGTGGCCAGGGTCAGCCGCAGCGCGACGCGGTTCATGTAGGCGAGGGTCAGCACCGCGCCCCTAGCCGCGTCCTGGACGATGACCGGCGCGAGGCCCTGCCCGTCCCAGCGCACCCGCGCCTCGGCCTCGCTCCAGGCGACGGGCACGTGGCCCAGGCGGTCGGCCAACTCGGCGTGGGCGGCCAGCAGGTCGGGATGCAGCCGCCAGCCGAGACGGTCCCGCGCCTGGACAAACCAGTTGACAATGGCGAACGCCGCGTGGTCGAGGGACTGCTCCAGGCCGGCGGCCAGGTCGGCGGAGTAGCCGGGCTGGAAGTCCGCCGTCGGGTCGAGGGCCGTCTTATCCGCGACAAAGAGAGCCTTGTCCAGGTCGGACGCGCCGTAGCGCAGCGTGGAGTGGCACCTCACCGCGTCCAGGACCAGCGGGTCGGCTATGCCAAACCAGCGTTCGCCCAGCCAGGCCGAGATGCGGCCGTGGACCACCTGGGGGATAGCGCGGTCGGCGGGGGTCAGGACGAGGCCTAGACCCTCGGCGGCCTCGACCACACGGTCGGCCGGTACCACCGCCGCGACATCGTGCAGCCAGCCCGCCAGCCGCGCCTGGACCGGGTCCAGGCCGAAGCGGCCCGCCAGCCGCTCGGCCTCCTCGGCGGCGGCGCGCAGATGCGCCACCGTGCCGGGGCGGTCGCACTGGACCAGAAACGCGGTGATGTCGGCGACCGGGTCACCTATGAGATGTAGCGGCTTCAACAGTTGTTCAATGTCCATTGCCATAGCCACAAGAGTTACATGCGGGCTTTGAAGCGGGAGGTACGCGGTAAGACGACCATGCGGGCGTGAGGTATCC
>CAZFUK010000348.1:0-5935 GCA_964522005.1 uncultured Anaerolineales bacterium
CGACGGCTGTCCCTCCCACCACCGCGCCGACCACCGCGCCGACCACGGGGCCCACTGTTGCCCGCTCGGCCACACCCACGGCCCCGACCCAGGCGCAGGCGACGAGCGCGCCTGGCGGGGGCAGTCGTCCGACGGCGACACGGGTACCCGCGACGAGCGGCCTGCGCGGCCTGGATTGGGAGACCGTACTCAAGACCGATCCGAAGCTGGAGTATGACCCGTCGGTGCCGACGTATGGTCAGCCCCTCGGCCCGTATGTCCGCCTGCGCGGGGTCGCGCCCAGCGGCCTCATCGAGGGTCACGGCGTGACGAGCAAGGTTCTCTATGGCGACATTTCAGGCGACGGCCGCGAAGAGGCGGTGATTACCCTCTACTCGGGCGGGACGGCCGGCGATGTCGGCCTGCTCATCTACCGGGAGATTGATGGGCAGCCGGTGCTCATGACCGGGCTGCCGGGCTACAAAGTGAGCGCGACCATCGCCAACGGCGAACTCCGCGTCAGCCAGCCGCTCTACGGCGCGAACGACGCCAACTGCTGCCCCAGCGGCGTCGAGGACACGGCCTATCGTCTCCAGGGGGACCGCCTGGCCCGCGTCCGCGAACCCCTCAGCCGGGGCATCCCAGAAATGAAGCGCCCGGTCGTCGAACGCTTCTACCAGTTGCTGGCCGCCAAGGACTACCGCCAGGCCTACGAGCAACTCAGCCCCGCCTACCGGGCGGCGCGACCCTATGACCAGTGGGCCGCCGGCTTCCAGAACACCCTCTCGGTGTCGGCCACGGCCACCGACCGCCCCGACGGTTCGGTGGGTGTGGACCTGACGGCGACCGACCGCACCGCGACGGGCCAGGTGACGAAGCGCTATACCGGCTCCTGGACGCTGGTGTGGAGTCCGGATAAGAAGCAGTGGCTGATGGATAAGGGTGTGCTGACTGAGGTAAAGTAAGTGGAGGAGCTGAAACAGGCTATTGTATGTCACGCCCACGCCCTGGGCTTTGACCTGGTGCGCGTGACCACGGCCCAGCCGTTCCCCCAGATGCAGCGGGTCCTGGAGGAGCGCATCGAGGCCGGGCTGATGGACGGCCTGCCCTGGTTCAACCTGGAACGGGCGCGGGTGGCGGGCGACCCGCGCCACCTCATGCCCGAAGCCCGGTCCATCGTGTCGGTCGGCATCAGCTACCTGTGCGACGGCGCGGTGGACAGGAGCGCACGCGGCGAACCATGTGGCCGGGTCGCCCGCTACGCCTGGGGGCTGGACTACCACGCGGTGTTCAAGCGCCGCCTGCGTGACCTGCACGCCTTAGTTGAGGCGCAACTAGGCCGGCCCGTGGACATGCGCGCCCTGGCCGATACGGCGCGCATCACCGACCGAGCGGTGGCGGAGCGGGCCGGCCTGGGCTGGTACGGCAAGAACACCAATCTGCTGACCCACCAGTACGGCTCGTGGGTGCTGCTGGGCGAGCTACTGCTCGACGTGGCGCTGCCGCCAGACCCGCCCCTCAAGACGCACTGCGGCGCCTGCACTCGCTGCCTGCCCGCCTGCCCGACAGGCGCTCTCGTCGCGCCGGGTGTGCTGGACAACCGCCGCTGCATCTCGTTCCTGACGATCGAGCATCGGGGGGTCATCCCACGTGACCTGCGCCCGCTCATCGGGAACTGGGTTTTCGGCTGCGACCTGTGCCAGGACGTCTGCCCGGTCAACCGCAAGCGCGAACCGCTCAATCATCCGGAGTTTATGCCGCGGCCCGGCGTCGGCTCCAGCCCGGCCCTGCTTCCCCTGCTCCGCCTGAGCGAAGCCGAGTTCAACCAGACCTTCCAGGGCAGCCCGATTCGCCGGGCCAAGTGGCCCGGTCTACGCCGCAATGTCTGCATCGCCCTCGGCAACAGCGGCGACCCGGCGGCGGTTCCCGCCCTGGCGGAGGCGCTCAACGGCGAACCGGCCCTCGTGCGCGGCCACGCCGCCTGGGCGCTCGGTCGCCTGGGCGGCGCCGAAGCGCGGGCCGCGTTGGCGGCACGGGGAGCCGTCGAAACAGACGAGTGGGTGCGGGAGGAAATTGAGTTGGCGCTGGCCGTTTGACGGGCGGGTGAGGGGCTAGTATGCTTTACAACGTGGCTGATGGGATAGGAGGTGAGTATGAGCCTGATGCCGCGCTGGACGACAGCCGACCTTGAATTGTTTCCCGACGACGGCCTGCGCCGCGAGATTATTGACGGGGAGCTATACGTGTCTACCCAGCCCCATTATCATCACCAGTATGTGTCTAACCGCGTCGCCTACATCCTTACTGCGTGGAGTGATGAGCGGGATGCTGGCAAGGTTGCCCCTGCCCCTGGGATTATCTTCGACCGCGAGAATGCCGTCGCGCCTGACGTCGTCTGGATCAGCCAGCAGCGGCTGGCCGGGGCAGTGGGCGAGGACGGCAAGTACCACGCTGCGCCTGACCTGGTGGTGGAAGTGTTGTCCTATGGCTCGCGCAACGAGGAGCGCGACACGGAGATTAAGCTCAAGCTCTACTCGCAGCGCGGCGTCCTGGAATACTGGATTATGGATTGGCGTGGGCGGAAGATGGAAGTCTATCGCCGCAAGGATGCCGTGCTTCAACTCGTCGCCACGCTGTTTGAGACCGATACCCTCACCTCACCCCACCTGCCCGGCTTTAGCGTGGCGGTCGCCGCGTTTTTTAGGGACATCCCCCAGTAGGGACGAGGTGACCTCGCCCTAGGTAGGGGCCACCTCGCCCTGAGTAGGGAAACACCTCGTCCTGGGCCGGGAAGACCCTCACCCCCACCCCCTCTCCCTATGGGAGAGGGGAGCCAGAGAGATTACACCGCCACGAGCCATACAAACTGATAGGGCGCGAGGGTCAGGTCCGCCTTGAGGCTGTGCCGCGTGCCCGTGACACGGTCCTCGAAGTCGTAGCCCAGGCCATAGAGCCGAATCTGGTTGGCGGCCACCGTCTGCGCCTGCTCGGTGAAGTTCGCCAGGACCAGGGTGCGGTGGCCGTCGTGGAGGCGGACGTAGCCGAAGACGTGCGGGTTATCGGTGTTCACGACACTCATCTCGCTGCCGGCGAAGGCCGGCGTGGTCTGCCGCAACTCGATCAGCCGCCGCAGCCGGGTGTAGAGCCGGCCGGGGATGGAGGTCGCGTCACCCCGTTGGGCGTAGCGCGTCGGGTCGGCGGCCGGACGGTGAACCCAGCGGCTGTCGTCGGCCTTGGTCGGGTCGGCGCGGTAGCTGTAGTCGTTGAGCGTCGCCACCTCGTCGCCCAGGTAGAGCAGCGGAATCCCCCCGATACTCAGGATGATGCTGTGAATCAGCAGGATGCGGCGCAGCGCCAGTTCCACCTCAGTCGGCCCCTCCTCGCGCAGCGCCTTCTCCAGCCCCGCCAGCGACGCCCCCGTGCCTGAGATGCGGGCGTCGCCCGTCTTTGGGTTCTCCTGGAACGGCAAGCCCCGGCCGAAACTCCCCTGGAAACGACCCGTGTAGAAGCGGTTTAGAAACTGGCGGTGGTCGTAGCCGTTGATGCCCAGGCTGGCGGCCTCGGCGTCGTCAAACGTCCAGCCGATGTCATCGTGGACGCGGACGTAGTTGACCCAGGCGCAGCCGGGCTGGATGTGGAAGCGCCGCGTCATGGACTGGCTCAGCAGGCGGGCGTCGCGCGTCGCCAGCGAGTTCCACAGCAGCGCCATGAGCAGCGGGTTGTAGGATAGCTGGCACTCGTGGGGCGAGATGTAGCGGGCGACCTCGTCGGGGTGGACGATGGCCTCCGACTTGAACAGGAGCGACGGCGCGGCGATGCGGGCCAGCGCGTTCCACGCCTGGACAATCATGTGCGCTTCGGGCAGACCCTCGCACGCCGTCCCCAGCCGCTTCCAGATAAACGCGACGGCGTCCAGCCGCAGCACCTCGACGCCCTGGTTGGCGAGAAAGAGCATCTCCTCGGCCATGCGGGCGAAGACGACGGGGTTGGAATAGTTCAGGTCCCACTGGAAGCTGTAGAACGTCGTCCACACCCAGCGGTCCATCTCCGGGCGGTAGGTGAAACTGCCGGGGCGCTGGTCGGGGAAGATTTCGCGCAGTGTGCGCTCGTAGGCGTCGGGCATGGTCCGGTCGGGGAAGGTCCAGTAGTACGCCTGGTACTCCGGGTCGCCCGCCAGCGCTGGCTTCGCCCACTCGTGCTCGTCGGAGGTGTGGTTGATGATGAAGTCGAGGACCAGGCTGATGCCCTGCGCCCGCAGCTCGGCGGCTAGCGCGGCCAACTCCGCCATCGTGCCCAGCTTCGGGTTGACGACGCGGTAGCTGCTGACGGCGTAGCCGCCGTCATTGTTGCCCTGCGGCGACAGGAACAGCGGCATCAGGTGGAGGTAGGTCAGGCCGAGTTCCTTGAAGTAGGGCAGTTTGGCGCGCAGACCGGCCAGGTCGCCCGCGAACAGGTCCACATAGCACACGCCGCCCAGCATCCCCTGCGACTGGAACCAGCCCGGGTCGGCCTCGCGCTCGGCGTCGAGCGCCTTGAGGTCGGCCGGCCGCGCCAGCCACAGGCGCGCCGCCATGTCCAGCATCATCTCCAGGTGATAAAAGAAGTCGTACTGCTGGCCGTACAGGTGCAGGAGCAGGGGGAAGAGGTCTCCGAAGTGGGCTTCGAGGCGGCCTCGGAACACGGCCCAGGCGGCGGGGTCGGCCGCCGCGTAGCGGGCTTCCAGGCGCGGCAGGAGGCGGGTCAGCGAGAGGTGAGCCTGGCGGTCCATGTGGGGTTCACTCCAGAGCGGGGTCTCAGGCGGCGAGTTGAGCTTGCTCTTCGCCCTCGGCGATGAGGGCGATAAACTCGTCCACCTGGCGGCAGGTGAGCAGGCGGACCCGGAAGTCGGCCAGATGGCGAATGCTGTCGATGTAGCGGACGACGTGCTTGCGGAACAGAAGCAGCCCCATCTCCTCGCCATAGAACTGGAGGTTGAGGGCCAGGTGGCGGCGGACCAGGGCAATCTTGTCTTCAAAGCTGACGGCGTGGGGGGTCTGGCGGGCGAAAATCCAGGGGTTGCCGATGGCGCCGCGCCCAATCATCACCCCGTCGCAGCCCGTGTGCGCCTTGATGCGCGTTATGTCGTCTACCGTGACCACATCGCCGTTGCCGAGAACGGGAACCGAGACGGCCTGCTTGACGGCTGCGATGGCGTCCCAGTCGGCCGCGCCCTTGTACGCCTGGGCCTTGGTGCGGCCATGCACGGCGATGAGGGCCGCGCCGTTATCCTCCAGGATGCGGGCCACGTCGAGGTAGTTGCGGGTGCGGTCGTCCCAGCCGAGGCGGATTTTGCCCGTCACGGGGATGGGTAGCGTGGTGGACAGGCGGCGGAAGATGCTGCCGATCTTGGTCGGCGTACACAGCAGCCCCGCGCCCGCGCCACGTCCGGCGATGGTGTTGACCGAGCAGCCCATGTTGAGGTCGAGGATGCTAGGGCCGAGGGCGAGCAGCCGCTCGGCAGCCTGGACCAGGCGGTCCTCATCCGAGCCGTAGATCTGGAACGTCATGGGGCGTTCGCTGGGGTCGTAGACCAGCTTGCGGGCCGTCTTTTCGGGCCAGCGCTTGCCCTGGAGTTCATCCACGTTGACAAACTCGGTGTAGCTCATGGCCGAGCCGAGTTCGCGGCAGATGAGCCGAAAGGGCATGTCGGAGAAGCCGTCCATCGGCGCGAGCACCAGGTCGCCGTAGACGGGGATATCGCGGATACAGAAGGTGGGCGTTCTCACAGTAGCTGATCCAGTACAAGTACATTTAGGGATGGGACTGTAAGTAGGCGGACATCATTAGTCAAAAATGAGGCTGCACCAGCCAGAACGGCAGTAGCAATCTGCACAGCGTCTGGGGTTCTGAGATTATATGTAGCACGAAGACGTGCGGCCTCTTCAGCAATGGACGGCGAGAGGGGATAGGTAGTGAC
>CAZFUK010000349.1:0-5870 GCA_964522005.1 uncultured Anaerolineales bacterium
CAAGCTCCTGCCGCTGACGGGCGTGACGCTGTCGTTTGTCAGCTACGGCGGCAGTTCGCTGCTGACCTCCTACCTCCTCCTGGCACTTCTCCTCAAGATCGAGCCGCGCCCCAGCTAGCGCTTAGCGCGGCTCGCCGCCTCGCCCTTCACCCTTTAGACCCAGTTGTCGACATGTACAAAGACGACTTGACGCCTCGGTAGGGGTGTAGTATACTCGCGCGCACAATTGAATCAGTGGTCCACCCTGTCCCTTACAAGGAGGAGAGAATGGTCATGCCCCCGCGTCGCTGGCCCGTGTACCTCGCCCTCTGTCTGGTTGGACTTGGCCTGTTAGTGGCATGCCAGGCGCCCCCGGCCGCGCCGGTTCAGGCGCCCGAGCGCGTGGTCACCCAGGTCGTCGAGAAGGTGGTCCAGCAAACCGTGGTCGTCGAGAAGGTCATCGAGAAACCGGTGATTGTCACGCCCCCGCCGCAACCCACCGTGCCCGGCAGCGACCTGGCCGCCGACCAAACCCTCCGCTACGTCACCCGAGGCTTCACTCGTCTCGACCCTGCCTTTGAAGCCGGCTTCGGCACCTTCATCATCTCCCATCTCTGGATGCCGCTCTACATCCGCGATAACAAACACAACCTCCAGCCCTGGCTGGCGTCGAGCTTCGAGGCCAACGCCGACTCCAGCGTCTACACCGTCAAGATCAACCCCAAGGCCGTCTGGTCCGACGGCTCACCCGTCACCGCCCAGGAAGCCAAAGACTACTGGGTCTACGGGCTGCACCCCGATGACTGCAAGGGGTGTTATCTGAGTCAGTTGAACGGCTGGGAAGTCATCAAGGGGGCCAAGGATGTCATTGATGGCAAGTCGCGCGACCTGAGCGGGGTCGTGGTCAAGGACGACAAGACCTTGGAGTTCCAACTGACCGCGCCGGACCCCATCTTCATGCATCGCCTCGCCATGTGGAATACGGGCTTCGCCAAGATGGAGGATGTCAAGAAGGGACCGCAGTACGCGTCCGATGGCTCCGCGCGCGTCAACGGCCCCTTCATGGTCAAGGTCTGGGACGTGGATCGCAAGCAGTACGAGATTGTCCAGAACCCCAAGTGGTGGGGCGACAAGAAACCCACTCTGACGCGCATTGTGGCCCAGGAGGCGGCCGACGAGAACGTCTCGTTCATTCAGTGGCAGAACAACGAAGTGGACATCGCCTTCTGGCTGAGCAACATTCGTGAGCGGCTGCGCAAAGACCAGGCGGCCACCTTCAACCTGATGCCCCAGCCCACCAACCTGTTCTTCTACATGTGGACCAACAAGGAGCCGCTGGACGACATCAATGTCCGCAAGGCGCTGGTCCACGCCGTGGACTGGGACAAGGCCATCAACGCGGCCTGGGAAGGCTCGCGTAACGAACGGGTCATGAAGACGCTGCTGACGCCCGAACTGCCCTGCTACAAGCCCAACAACTGGCCCGGCTGGGGCTTCGACCCGGCGAAAGCGAAGACGGAACTCGCGGCCTCCAAGTACGGGTCGCCCGACAAACTGGGCAAGCTGCGCATCACCACCAGCGGCCAGTCGCCCAACTACATCCGGACGGCTGAGATCATGGCCGAGCAGTGGAAGGCGAACCTGGGCATTACGGATGTCGAGATCAAACCGGGCACGTTGGACGCCTGGGGCCAGGATCGCGACAGCGTCCAGATTCGGCGGGCCAGCCTGGGCGCGGTCCTGCCCGACCCGGCCGCCTTCCTCAGCTCGCACTATGCCATCGCCTCCAACCCGAGCCGGTTCCAACTCAAGGACGACACGCTGGGCAAGATGCTCGATGACCTCAAGGTGATGAAGCGCAATGACGCCAACTACTGCGCCAAGGTGCAGGAGGCGGAAGCCCAACTGTTGAGCGACTACATCTTCCTGCCCATGGTGCTCGACCCCTACGAGACCAACGTCAAGCCCTGGGTCAAGGGCTTCTCGTCCAACATTGACCTCAACTGGAACTCGCTCCTCGACATGTACATCGTCAAGCACTAGCCACCAGGCCAGAGGAGAGACTATGCTCATCCCCACTCACTTCGAGAAGGGTCAAGAAGGCTGGCACACGTATGACTACCACGCCTGCATCACAGCCGGGTCTGAGATTCAGATTCTCACCGCCTGGCAGCGTCAGGGTGGCGTCAACAATGGCCCCTACATCTGGACCGATCATCACCGCTGGAGTACCGATGTCCCCGAGCGGCCTATCTCCATCCTGGCCCTGATCTACTACCGCCAGTGGATGAACCTCGACCCGATTGACCTGCGCGAGGCCGAGGTGTCCTTCTACCTGCGCGGGGACAGTCTGGACCTGCTGGGCGGCGAGGCCTACTTCTGGGCGCACGTCCCCGGCACCCGCTGGCACTACAGCAGCCACCCCCTCCACATCGCGCAGGGCGAGTGGGCGGACACGCCGAACCGCTTCGTCCTGCCCAACGACGAGTCGAAGTGGCATCTGAGCTGGCCGGGCCATCCCCCGAACCCCAAGTCACTCGACTACACGCTGAGCCAGGCCGTGAGCTACGGCATCTCGTTTGTCGGCTTCGCCCGCGAGGTGAGCGGCCGCCTGTCCATGGCGCAGTTCGAGATTCGAACGCGAGAATGAGAGAGCCACATGCCTGAACATATCCGCTTCACCGAGCATCTCATCTCCAACAAGTTCACCTATGCCTATGGCATCGCCGCCGCCGACCTGACCGGCACGGGCAGCCTCGACATCGTCGCCGGTGACACCGATAGCTACTCGCTCTACTGGTTCGAGAACGACGGGCAGGGCAACTTCACGCGCCACATCGTCCACTATCGGGCGGGAGAGTGGATCGAACGGCATCAAGTGGTTGACCTGGACGGTGATGGCAAGTTGGAGGTCGTGTGCATTGACAACATCGGTGGCGCGGTCCACTACTTCACCATCGAGGGTGACCCCCGCACCTCCCAGTCGTGGCGGCAACACTACATCGCCCCGTGCGGCGAACTCCCCGGCGCCTACGATGTGGCCGTCGCGGACTTTGACGGCGACGGTGAGTTGGAGGTCGCGGCGTCAAGCTGGCGCAAGGGCAACCGTTTTGTCTGGTATGACCGCCGGGACGGCCAGTGGGACACCCACATCATCGAAGACGACATTGGCGAGACGCGGACGGTGTGCGCGGTGGATATGAACGGCGACGGCCGCGTGGACTTGCTGGGCACGGCGTCCGCCGGTAACCAGGTCGTCTGGTACGAGAACCCCGGCTCGCCCGCGACCCAGCCCTGGAAGAAGCACATCATTGATCACATCGGCCGGCCGATGCACGGCCACCCGGTGGATATGGATGGCGACGGTGACGTGGACGTGGTCATGGCGGGCGGGCTGGAGGCGGGCAGCGACCCGGATAATCGGGGAGTGCATCAAGTCTACTGGTATGAGAACCAGGGACCGCCGGGGCAGGGACCCTGGAAGCGGCATATCATCTGCGAAGACTTCCCCAGTGGCTTCGAGGCGGTCGCGGCGGACCTGGACGGCGACGGCCAGATGGAAGTGGTGGCGACAGGCTGGGGTCCCGACGGACGCATCGCCCTGTTCAAACACGCCGGCGACCCTACCGGCCCGTGGACCATGCAGACGCTCCGCGCCGGCTGGGTCAACGCCAACACCGTGTTCGTGGCTGACCTGGACGGCGATGGGCGCCTCGACATCGCCGCCGTCGCGGAGCGCGGCAGCAATGAGCTGCGCTGGTGGCGCAACGAAGGTCCCGCGAGCGGGTGAAGGCCCCATCGCGTGCCCTGAGTATACCTATGCGTGATGCCGCTTTGACCGCGCCCCCCTCCCCTGTCCGGCTCGCCGAGTTGATGGCCTCGCTCTCGATGGCGACCGACCTGGGCATGGGGCAGCCATTGGAATACGCGCTGACCACCTGCGTCGTTGCCATGCGGTTGGGGGGCGCCCTGGGCTTAGCCGATGCCGACCTGCGCAATGTCTACTATGAGGCTCTGCTCCGCTACATCGGCTGCAACGCCGAGACCTATTGGCTGGCCTCCCTGGTGGGCGACGAACTGAGCTTCAGGACGGACATCGCCTCGGTAGACAGCGCGGATGACCGGGCTATTCTGGCGTTGGTCATGCGCCACATCCGTCAAGCGCAGAGCGGGGCGGGGCTAGCGACGCTCGCGCAAGCCATGCTTCAGGGCCTGGTCCAGTTGCCCCTCGCGCGGTCCAGCTTCTTTCCCGGCCACTGTGAAGTCGCGCAACGCCTCGCCACACGGCTGGGCTTTCCTGAGACCTTCACGCAGACGATAGGCCAACTCTATGCTCGCTGGGACGGCAAGGGGGTGCCCTCCCTCAAAGGCGAGGCCATTTCCCCGGCCCTGCTGGTCGTCGCCCTGGCGCAGGATGCGGTGACGTTCTACCGTTTAGGCGGGGTCGAAGCGGCGGTCGCTATGGCGCGTGAGCGGCGCGGCGGCGCTCACGCCCCGGCGATGGTGGACCTGTTCTGTCAGCAGGCGCCTCACCTCCTCGCCGACCTGGACGAGGAACCGACTTGGGAGACGGCGCTGGCCCTGGAACCCACGCCGCACCAAACCCTGAGCGAGGCTCAGCTTGACAACGCCTGCGAGGTCATGGCCGACTTCACAGACATCAAATCTCCCTACTTTCTCAACCACTCGCGGCGCGTCGCCGACCTGGCCTCGGCGGCGGCGGCACGCTGTGGCCTGCCCCCCGCTGACATCCGGGCTATTCGCCGCGCCGGCCTGCTCCACGACATTGGCAAGGTAGGCATCAGCGCCGGTATTTGGGGCAAGTCCGGCCCCCTCAGCCAGCGGGAGTGGGACAAGGTCCGGCTGCACCCGTATTACACCGAGCGGGTGTTAGCGCGCCCAGCTGCCCTCGCCCACCTCGGCGGTCTGGCCTCCCTGCACCACGAACGGCTCGACGGTTCGGGGTACTACCGCAACCTGGCCGCCCCCATGCTGACGCCCGCCGCGCGTGTTCTGGCGACCGCCAACCTCTACTGCTCTCAGACGGAACAGCGCCCCTACCGCCCAGCGGCGTCCCCAGAGGCGGTGGCCGACAGCTTGAAACGCGAGGCGCTGGCCGGCCGGCTGGATGGCGAGATCGTCAAGGCCGTGCTGGCTTCGGCGGGCCATCGGCCGGTGGGGCGCGCGGACATCGTGGCCGGCTTGAGCGAGCGCGAGGTAGAGGTGTTACGCCTGATCGCGCAAGGGCTATCCATCAAACAGATGGCAGAGCGCCTCGTCATCGCCCCCAAGACTGTGGACAACCATATCCAGCATATCTACGCCAAGACGGGCGTGACGACCCGCGCCGGGGCCACCCTGTTCGCGATGGAAAACGGGTTGCTGTAGTCGTCGCCCCGGCCTCCCATGAGTCTCAGAATAGGGAGACCTCCCTATGCGGCGGCCGGCGGAATCGGTTACACTGGGAGCATCTAACCCCAACCTGGCTATCAAAAGGAGATGCTCTAATGAGTACCGATGCCATGACGACCACGGCCCTGGCGATGATCAACGGCTTCAACGCGCACGACCTGTCCACCTGGGCCGCCAGCCTGGCCGAGGACTATGTGGGCGAGTACCCCGGCGCGCGGGGCCTCAAGCAGGAACAGGCGGTGATGTACAACCAGGCCTTCGTGGTCGCCTTCCCCGACATCCACTTCACCGTCCACCACGTGATTCCCAACGGCGACACGGTGGCTATCCACTGGGCAGCGCAGGGAACGCACACGGCCCCACTCGCCACGCTCTCTGGGCAGGTGCTACCTGCCACCGGCAAACGGGGGGATATCTCCGGGATGTTCCTGGTCGAAGTCCGCGATGGGAAGATCACCCGCGAGTCCACCTACTGGGAT
>CAZFUK010000350.1:0-1866 GCA_964522005.1 uncultured Anaerolineales bacterium
TTCATCGCGCCCGTGATGGTCGTAAAGACGTGGGTCTTGACCGTCGGCAACTGAACGATGTTCCGTCCAATGAACGGCTTGGGGATGAGGATGCCGTCGGGGAAAATCTTGTCCAGGACGAGCATGGGCGTCTTCGGCTCGTAGCGCACCCACTCCACCTCTGGCTCATACAGGTGGACATTCTGGATGCCGTACTTGTCCACGACGGCCTTGTGGCCGTTGTTGCGTTCGCCCACGTAGGCGTCCACGACGACGGTGCGGTTGTGGGCCGCCATCAGGCTCTCGCCCCGATAGCCGTCGTCGAGCAGGGTCTTGACCACGCCTTCGACCTGCCACGGCGCGCTCGAACAGGCCGGGTACCACGTCTGCCAGGAGATGTTGATCTTCAGGAAGGTGTCGTGGTCCTGGGGCAGCGCGGCCTGGTAGCCGGCCAGCCGCATGAGCCGGCCGTAGTCCTCCAGGACGGTGTCCGGCTGCGTGCGGAGGATGGCGACCTTGCCACGGCCGGGGAAGGTGGCTGGGTTTATCATAACTACTCCGTATTTCGTAGTGCGTAATGCGTGATGCGTATTTCGTAACCAGAAGATACGAAATACGCATCACGCATTACGAAATAGCCTATCCGCGCTCTTCGGCCAGTTCCTTGCGCCGCGCCTCGACAATGTGCGAGGTCAGGTGCTGGGGGACTTCCTCGTAGCGCACGAACTCCATGGTGTAGATGCCGCGTCCCTGGGTCATGGAGCGCAGTTCGGTGGCGTAGCGCATCATCTCGGCCAGCGGCACTTCGGCCTCGATAATCGTCTTGTTGCCTTGCTGGTCAATGCCGAGCACACGGCCGCGCCGCTGGTTCATGTCGCCCATGATGTCGCCCGCGTACTGCGACGGGATGGTGACGACGACGTGCATGACCGGCTCCAGCAGGACTGGGTTGGCCTTGGGCAGGCCCTCCTTGAAGGCGAGGTGCGCGGCCAGCTTGAAGGCCATTTCCGACGAGTCGACCGGGTGCGACGAGCCGTAGTACAGGGCCGCCTTGAAGTCCACCGTCGGGTAGCCCGCTACGACGCCCTGGTCCATGATCTCGCGCAGCCCCTTCTCAACGGCGGGGATGTACTGGCGCGGCACCGAGCCGCCCACGACCTCGTCCACGAACTCGAAGCCCCCGCCTCGCTCGTTCGGCTCGAAGCGGATGTGGACGTCACCGAACTGACCGCGACCGCCGGACTGCTTCTTGTGGCGGCCCTGCTGCTCAATCTTGCGGGTGATGGTCTCGCGGTAGGGCACTTTGGGCACGGCGGTATCGAGGTTGACGCCGAACTTGGACTGCATCTTGCGCACGGCCACGTCAATGTGCGACTCGCCCATGCCTTCCATGATCGTCTCGCCCGTCTCGACCTCGCGCCGCACTTTAAGTGTCGGGTCCTCTTCCAGCAGGCGCTGGATGGCCGACCCCATCTTGTCCAGGTCGGTCTTGGTGCGCGGCGTGAGGGCGGTCAGGTAGACCGGGCTGGGGTAGGTGACGGGCGGCAATTGGAGTTGGTGGCCCCGGTCGCACAGCGTGTCACCCGTGGTGGTACTGTCGAGCTTGAGGGCGATGCCGATGTCACCCGCGTGGAGCTTGTCCACGTTGATCTGCTCCTTGCCACGGCGGATGAAAATCTGGCCCAGGCGCTCTTCGGTGTTGGAGCGAGAGTTCCAGACGCGGCTGTCGGAGCTAATCGTGCCGGAGAAGACGCGGAAGTAGGAAATCTTGCCGTAGGGGTCGGCCACAGTCTTGAAGACCTGGGCGGCCAGCGGCGCGTCGGCGACCGGCCGGAGGGTCTCGGTCTGGCCGTTGGCCGGGTTGACGGCCTCGCGCTTGACCGCGCC
>CAZFUK010000350.1:1876-5836 GCA_964522005.1 uncultured Anaerolineales bacterium
GCGCCGGGGTCGAGAAATCGACCGTAGGGTCGGGCTGCGCCATGGCCGCGAGGGGCGCCGCGAGGAGCGCGAGGGCGAGCGAGGTGCGGTGGACCTTGGGCATCGTGGGGCGCGCGGAGCATAACCCGTCGCGCCGCGGGGACGGCGCTTGACCGCGCCGCGCGGCGAGGGCAGGAAGTTGACAATGGCGTCGAGCAGCGCCTGGATGCCGCGCATGGCGGTGCCGGCGACGCAGAAGACGGGCACGATCTTGCCGGCCTTGGCGGCTTCCTTGAGACCGCGCTGGACTTCGGCTTCGGTCAGCGCCTCGCCGTCCAGGTACTTCATCAGGTACTCGTCGTCGCCCTCGGCCGCGTACTCGACCAGGCTATCGTAGGTCTTCTCCGCCTGGGCCTTCATGTCGGCGGGAATGTCGGACGCTGCTCCCTTCTCGCCCAGGAACGCCTTGTGGTGGACCGGGTCCACGACGCCACTGAACTCGTGCTGCGCGCCGCAGGGCAGTTGGACGACGGCGAAGTTGGCGCCGGGGAAGGCTTCGCGCACCGAGGCGAGAGCCTGCTCGAAGCGGGCGTTCTCGCGGTCCATCTTAGCGATGACCACGCCGCGCGGCAGTCCGGCCTCGTCCAGGTAGCCCCAGGCCAACTCGGTGCCGACTTCGACGCCCGACGAGGCGTCTACGAGCAGCAGGCCGGCGTCGGCGGCGCGAATGGCGCCCTTGGCTTCGCCCGCGAAGTCGGAGTAGCCGGGGGCGTCAATCAGGTTAATCTTGTAACCGTTCCACTCCAGCGGCAATACAGAGGTGCTAATTGAAATGTGGCGGCGAACTTCCTCTGGCTCGTAGTCGGAGACGGTGGAGCCTTCCTCGACTTTGCCCAGGCGGGTGGTTGCGCCAGAAACATAGAGCATCGTTTCGGCCAGGGACGTTTTGCCCGAGCCGTTGTGGCCCAAGAGAACAACGTTGCGGATGTTCTCTACCGCATACTCCTTCATCCAATCCTCCTCGATGGACGCAATAATTGCCGCAATTATAGCACAAACGCGCCCCAGGGGGAAAGATAAAGCCACCATGATGATCTCTCAGCCCCGCCTTATGTCCCTCTCAGCGTGGTCTCAGTGAAAGCTGTTACACTCTGGTACACCCAAGAACGAGAACTGTCCTTACGTGCTTACACGGACATACCACGAAAGGTCATCGCGCATGCAGAAGAACACCGGTGATTCCAGTCAACCAGGCCAACACAATGAAGAGCTTCAAGCCCAGCCTTCGCCTGCTATGACACGGCGAGGTTTTCTGAAGGTCGGCGGGCGCGCCGTCCTGGGGTGGGCGGCTGTGACGGCTCTCGCGGCCCACGCCTCGGCTCCAGGTGCCGCGGCCGCCAACCCGCCAATGACCGATGCTGCCTCAACGACGCCCGCTTCGACGCCCACCCTTGATGAGATTACCGGTACGCTGATTATTCCTCCCCTGCTCATCCCCGAGGTGCACGACGGCACCACGGTGTTCAACCTGACCCTCCAGCGAGGCCAGTCTCAGTTTCTGCCCGGCCGGACCACTGCGACCTATGGCATGAACGGAGCCTATCTCGGCCCTACGTTGCGGGCCAGCCAGGGGGAGAACGTTCTGATCAACGTGACGAACCATCTCGGCGAGAGTACCACCATCCACTGGCACGGCATGCACCTGGAGGCGATGATGGATGGAGGACCGCACCAGGTGATTAGCGACAATACGACCTGGAGCCCCACCTTCACCATTCGACAGCCGGCCGCCACGCTGTGGTACCACCCGCATATGATGGGCCAGACGCTCCGACAGGTGGGCATGGGGATGGCCGGCCTGTTCATTCTTGACGACACCAACCCGGTGCAAGCCAGCTTGCCGCATACATACGGTGTGGATGATATCCCGCTCATTTTCCAGGACCAGAGCTTCGGGGCCAACGGCCAGTTCATCTTTAACAACGGACGTGGTGGCCGCGGGGGTGGGGGCGGCGGCCAAGTGACGACGCTGGTCAACGGGACCATCTCCCCAACCATAAGCACGAGCCGGTTCCGGCTGCGCCTGCGGCTGCTCAACGCTTCCAGCCAGCGTATCTACACCTTTGGTTTCGCCAACAATGAGGCGTTCTATCAGGTCGCCAGCGATGGCGGCCTCTTGCCCGCCCCAGTCACCCTGACCCGCTTGCCGCTGGCTCCTGGCGAACGCGCCGAGATAGTTGTGAACGTGAACCCTGCCCGGTCCCTGGTGCTCCAGAGCTTTGGCGGGAACGGCGGGGGGCGGGGCGGGAACGTTCAGAGCGGCCCCTTGTTGACGATCAACACAACGGGCGCCGCGACTGGTCTGGAAGCGCTGCCTGCCCAGTTAAACTCCATCGAACGGTTGGCGGTCGGGTCAGCCGTTCAGACGCGGAATATGGTGCTGGGAGGCAATGACCGCTTCCCCACCATCAACGGCCAATCTATGACCAGTATGGCCGACATGATGAATGTGGCGAACGCCCTCCGGGTCAAACTCGGCGCCACCGAAGTCTGGAACCTCATCAACCGCAGCGGGGATACTCACGCCTTCCACGTTCACGACATCCAATTCCAGATTGTGGACCGCAATGGCGTCCCCCCGGCGGCCAACGAGGCCGGCCTGAAAGATACGGTCATGGTGCGTCCGCGTGAGACGGTGCGCATTATTATGCGCTTTACCGATTTCGCTGACCCCGATACCCCGTATATGTACCACTGTCACCTCCTGACGCACGAGGACAACGGCATGATGGGGCAATTCGTGGTTGTATCAGACTAGACAGCTTATCCAAGCTGTCGCACGGCTCACTTCGGATGACATGTCACACGGGCCTTCTTGACGCAAAAGAGAAATCGGAATAGAGTTACGCACGCCAGCGTGGTCGAGTGCCCGTCCAACTTAACCTGTACAGCAAGGAGCAGACGATGTACGCCAGTGTGACACCGGCCGAGGTCCAGGCCGGCAAGATGGACGAGTTTATCCAGCTCTGGGAGGGCGGTGTGGTGCCTGGGGTCAAGCAACTCAAAGGCGTCACAGATGGCTATCTGCTGACGGATCGGACGACTCACCGAATTCTGTCCATCATCATCTACGAGACCGAAGAGGACCTCAGAACTACTGAGACCTCGGGCCGCTATCGGGAACTTGTAGGTATGGTGGCCGGCGCGCTGGTACCCGGTTCATTTGGTCGTCAACGCTATGAGGTGTCATCCCGCATAAAACTCTAGCTTAGCGCCAGCAGGGAAGATAGACAGGTGCAGCCACCCGCCGTGGGTGGCTGTTGTTGTTTATACAGTTCTGATGAATACCTCGTATTATTATAGCAGGTAGACAATATTGAGGAGTGAGCCAGGATGGAGACACAGGGAACGGCGGAGTCGTGTAGCTGCGCGGAGTGCCAGGCGGCGTGCCGCTTTAAGCCCGGCTGGTTTACGCCGGGCGAGGCCGAGCGCGTGGCCGACTACCTGGGCGTCAGCCTATCTGACCTGTTTCGGACGCGGCTGATGGTGGACCGCTGGGGCCGCGACCGCGTCGTCTTTGTCCTGTCGCCCGCCGTGGTCGAGGTCAGCCCCGGCCAGGAGTTCCTGTCCACCACGCGCGGCCAGTGCGTCTTCTACCAGGCGGGCCGCTGCACGATCCACCCGGTCAAGCCCTTCGAGTGCCGCGCCATGCTCCACGGCCGGCCCGCCACGTACCACGCCGAGACCGCCCACGCCTGGGACACGCCGGCCGCCCAGGGGCAAATTCGACGCCTCCTGGGCCGCGAACCGATAGCGGAAGAAGTGAGTATACTAGACAGCCTGTTTGGCCGTCACGGGTCAGACTTCTAATCAAACTCTAGTCTAACCCCGCCGAAAATCCTTTGACTTTTGTCCAGCCTTACACTAGAATGAATAGCGAGTCACCGACGTTGACCTGGCATAGTGAGCCTATCACGTAAC
>CAZFUK010000351.1:0-5772 GCA_964522005.1 uncultured Anaerolineales bacterium
CGCCTGCTCCCCGCCGCGCCGGTCCCAGGCGAAGCCCTGGACGTAGCCCAGCCCCGCCCCCAACACCGCCCCGATGACCAGCGCCACAGCGTAGCGAATGAGCGTCTGCTCCGCTACTGTCTGGACGGGGAAGAGCCGACTGGCGAGGACACCCAGCGCCGCGCCGACCGCCACCCCCAGGGACCAGCCCACGACCAGGCCGCCGAGGGTCAGCGGAATCCAGCGCCGGGGGCCAATGGCCCACGACTGGAGCAGGCTCAGCGCCAGGCCGACCGGCAGGCCGGTGAGGATCAAGAGCAGGATTGAGTTGACGGTGAGCATGGGAAGCGAGGCATCGTTGCCTCGCAGTTGGAATTGGTCGCCGCGAAAGCCTGGGATGGCCGCGCGGATGGCGGCCAGGCCCAGGCCGAGACCGAGGGCATTGGCGAGAGTCCAGCGGGGTCCAATCGCCCTCATCCCCCGTTTACTTCCTCTTGCGCAGCTGGCGGAACGCGCGGCTCAGGAGCGCGCCAACCGCGCCACCGCCCGCGTAGCACAGCCCGGCCACCGCGAGTTCCCGCCCGGGTCCCAGGACAATCACGGTCCACAGCGACACGACCGTCGGCAGAATCAACAGCCACAGCGACATCAACGCTTCGACAATCATCATGCCCTCCCACGACATGGTGTGATGGATATACTCTTGCCAGACCTGTTCTGGCTGAGACAAACCGGGCCGGCGGCCAGGGCCGGCCACGGGTAAAACACACTCACTACGCTCCCTCCCCCTGGGCAGACCCTAAAGGTCTTGGAGACCTTTAGGGTCTCCGCCGCCTGGAAGACCGTGCAGCCAGGCGACCGTCTCGGCGAGGCTCTCACTCTGGAAGACTAGCGAACCAGGAACAATCCCGTCCGCCCCGGCCACCCGCAGCGCGGGAACAGTGTGGCGGCGGATGCCCCCGTCGGCGAACACCCGAATGTGCGTCGCCCCGGCTGCTGCCAGCAGGGCGCGCAGCGCGCGAAGACGCGGCGCGGCGGCGGGTGATAGATCAGCGCCCTTGACCCCAAGCGCGGTCCCCATGAGTACAATGACGTCTACCTGGGGTAGATAGTGACGCACTGCCTCGACCGGGGTGTCCAGGGTCACAGCCAGCCCCGCGCGGCGGCCCGCGTCCCGAATCCGGCGCAGACAGTCGGCCACGGGCGGCCCGAGTTCCAGGTGGACGGTGAGGATGTCGGCGCCGGCCGCGACAAAGTCGTCAACCAGCCGCTCGGGGCGCTCGGCCATCAGGTGGACGTGGAACGGGCGCGGGGTGAGGGGGCGCAGGGCAGCGATGAGGTCGGGGAAGAAGAGCAGGCCGGGGACGAAGTGAGCGTCGGCCACGTCCAGGTGATATAGGTCAGCGTATGGTTCCGTCCGCTGGACTTCGTCGGCCAGCCGCGTCAGGTCAGCCGACCAGAGCGAAAAATCAAGCAGCAAACGGTTCGTTGGTAATGAAGCGTACAACAGAACCAGCCTCGAATAGTCAGGTATTATACTCAAAAAACCGGGGATGGAAAAATCAAGGCCTACCCACCGGCCACTCCGCCACCTCCACCACCTGCAAGCCGTGCGGGTTGACCTTCGGCTTCCAGACCCGCGCGCCCGTCAGCCCCTGGTCGCGGGCGACCTCCTCCCAGGCGCGAATCAGTCGCTCCTCCTGCCCTGGCTCGGCCAGGGCGAACACCGACCCGCCGCCGCCCGCCCCTGTCAGCTTCGCGCCGAGCGCGCCTTCGTCCAGCGCGGCGTGGATGAAGATATTGTTGGCCCAGCCCGCGCCGTCGTCGAAGCCGCAGTAAACCATCATCTCGTCCACCAGGCGGTGGTTGTCGTTCATCAACTGGCCGAAGGTGGCCCAGTCGCCCGCCAGGGCCGCCAGCTTACCGCGCCAGGCCGTCTCGCCCACCTGGGCCATCACCCGCAGCATAAAGGGCGGCTCGCCCCCGCTGACTTCATAGTCGTGGTACTCGCGCAGGTACTGACCGCGCATGACCTTGTGCACATCGCCCGAGTCGTGCTGGACGCCGGTAAAGGCGATGACCAGGGGCAGGTCGGGCAGCCAGCGGTCCAGCCGCTCGTAGGTGACCAGCGGCTCCTGGCCGAGCGGGCGGTGGTGGAGCTTGCCGCGATAGTCCAGGTAGCCCACGCCGCCGAACAGCGGCACGTAGCGGTCGGCGAAGCCGCAGGTGATGCCCAGGTCGAGGGCTTCGACGCGCTGGGCCAGCTCGGCCAGGATATAGTCGTTGTGGATGCGCGGGTCAAGCTGGAAGACGTGGCGCAGGGCGGCCAGCGTGCCGAGCACAATGGTGGACGACCCGCCCAGCCCGCTCTGGCGCGGTACGTCGGTCCAGACGGCCAGGCGGATGCGCCCATCGGCCCACTTCTCGCGGAACTCGCCGCTCCAGGTGAGCAGGCGGTTGATCGCGGCCTTGCACAGGTCGAAGTGGCCGTCCAGGGGCAGGTTGGTCGTGGCCGTCGGGGTCTGGTGGTCGAAGCACCGCCACCCGTCTGCCGTCCGTGCCAGCGCCTCAAGCTCCAGCCGCTCGCTCGCCTCGGCGTAGACCCCCGTCAGCGGCTCGACGGCGACCGAGATGGTGGCGTGCGCCCCTTCATTGGCGTCAGAGGGGTTGCCCAGCACGTTGATGCGGGCCGGGAGGGTAAGTAGATAGGGCAAGGGTTGTGCTTTCCGCTAAGTTGGGGTAGAATGGCTGGCAAGTGCTGGATGATAGGGGAGAATTATAGCCCACATGCTCCCCAAGGAGAAAATATGCGACACCCTGCTCGCCTGGCGCTGGCCCTCCTGGTGACGCTCGCTCTGCTGGCTGGCGCCTTGGTTAGCGCGCCGACTCTGGCGGCGCGTGGTGGCCACCTGGCCCAGGCCACCGCCCAGCCGGACACGCCGCGCTTCCCGCTGTACTTCTTCCTGCTCAAGCCGAACGCCCAGTTCTACCAGGTCGTCCAGGGCTTGAACCTAGACGAGAAGCAGGCGATGGGGCTGGCCAGGGCGCTGGCGGAGGAAGCGCGGCTGCTGAGCGTGTCGCAGGCGCGGGGGACGATAAGCCTCGACGTCGGGCCGATTGCCCAGGCCACCTGGTCGCGCCTGGAGAGCGAGGTCCTGACGCGGGAGCAGTACGCCGTCCTGCGGCGCTGGGCCGCGACCCAGGACGAGTTCCTGGTAGGCGTGCTGCGCGACCTGGCGGCCGGCAGTACCACCCTGGCCACGGCCGCCGCCGTCACGACCGGCACGCCCACCGTCCCGCCCCCCATCCGCGACTTCCTGGTGGCGCTCCTGACGCCGACGGCTCCCGCGCCCCCTGGCACACCCACCGCCAACGCGGCCGGCGCGAGCACCAGCGCGCCTCCCACCGCCGCCCCCGCGACGGCCACGACCGCTCCGGCCACCGCCACCAGTGTGCCCGCCACGGCGGCCCCCGCCACCGTCACCAGTGCGCCAACCACGGCCGCCCCCGCCACCGCCACCAGTGTGCCCGCCACGGCGACTACCGCGCCCACGACCGCTGCCACCTCACCCACCGGCGCGAGCGCGGCGTCCTCGGCGACAACAGGGACACCGGGCGCGGGTACGCCCGCCGTTCGGCCCGCCACAGCCGGCGCGTCCCTCAGCAGCCTGACTGTAGTCGGCCAGGGCCACGCCGAGGCCACGCCGAACGTCGCCCAGTTGTCGCTGGGCGTCGAGACCATCAGCGATACGGTCCGCGCCGCCGCCAACGAGGTCAACCAGAAGGCGGCGGCCATCAACAACCGCCTCAAGAGCCTGGGCATCGCCGCCACGGACATCCAGACGGCCCAGTACTCCATCTTCCCCTACCAGCCGCCCGAGCGGCCCGTTGGCCCGTCCACCGCCGGCCCGACGCCGGCCCGCCCGCGCCAGCAGTACCGCGTCAGCACCACGGTGCGCGTCACCGTGCGCGACCTCAACCTGGTGGCCCAGGCGATTGATGGGGCCATTGACGCCGGCGCTACCAATGTCGGCGGGGTCCAGTTTACCCTCGAGGACCCGTCGCCCGCGATGGACCAGGCGCGAAAACTCGCCTACGACGACGCGGTCCGGCGCGCCAGACAATTGGCCGGCCTGGCCGGGCTAACCCTCGGCCCGCCGATCTACATCACCGAGATCGTCGGCAGTGCCCCGCCGGTCGCCCGCACCGATGCCCTGCGCGCCGCCGCGCCCGCCGCTGGTGCCGCTGTCCCACCGCCCATCGAAGCCGGCCAACTGACGTATACGACTCAGTTGCAGGTCACGTTCGAGCTACGCTAACCATACCAGACCTGACAGGTTTCCAAAACCTGTCAGGTCTCTAGCGCCCTCTAGAGAAGAGCCAGGATGACCACGCGCACGGGCTTCTCGCCCCTCGACCCACCCAACCCGGAAGAGATTGTCCAGTGTATCCGCTGCGGCATGTGCCTGCCGCACTGCCCGACCTACGCCGTCCTCGGCGTCGAGATGGACTCGCCCCGTGGCCGCATCGCCCTCATCAAGGCGGTGTCCGACGGCCGCCTCGCCGTGACCGACCCCGACTTCATGACCCACATGTACCAGTGCCTCGACTGCCGCGCCTGCGAGACCGCCTGCCCGGCCGGCGTCAAGTTCGGCTATCTCATGGAGACGACGCGCGGCCAGATTGAGCAGGCGCGCGCCCAGCCTGGGCCTTCGCCGGCCGCCGAGGCCGAGGCACAAGAGTCGCGGCCGCGTCACGCGTCAGCGGAAGGCATGGCGGAGGAGGGGCCGCGGCGCTCCCCCGTCGAGCGGCTGGTTCGCTGGCTCGTCTTTGGCCTGCTGTTCCCCTCGCCCGGCTGGCTGACGCTGGCCGGCCGCCTGATGGGCCTCTACCAGCGCAGCGGCCTCCAGTTCCTGGCTCGCCGCCTGGGGGTCCTGCGCCTGCTACGCCTGGACAAGACTGAGAAGCTGCTGCCGCCCGTCTCGGACCAGGTCTACCAGGCCAGCGGCGTGGAGCACGTGAGCGGCTGGCGGCGGAGCGAAGGCGTGGGGCCGAGGGTGGCCCTGTTCGCGGGCTGCGTCCAGCGGGTGTTCTTCGCGGAGGTCAACCGCGCCACCGAGCGCGTCCTGCTGCGCAACGGCTGCGCCGTCGTCGCCCCGACCGGCCAGACGTGCTGCGGCGCGCTACACGCCCACTCGGGCGAGCGGGAGGGCGCCAAGGAGTTGGCCCGCCGCAATATTGACGCCTTCGACGTGGCCGACCTGGACGCGATCATCATCAACGCCGCCGGTTGCGGCGCCATGCTCAAGGAGTACGGCGAACTCCTCCACGCTGACCCGGTCTACGGCGTGCGCGCGGCGGCGTTCAGCGCCAAGGTCAAGGACGTCCACGAGTACCTGGCCGAGTTGCCCCTCGACCCGCCGCAGTCCGCGCCGCGCCCGCTGCGCGTGACCTACCAGGACGCCTGCCACCTCCGCCACGCCCAGAAAGTTCAGGTTCAGCCGCGCCAGGTACTGCGCAGCATTCCGGGGCTGGAACTCGTTGAGATGAACCAGTCGGACTGGTGCTGCGGCAGCGCCGGCGTCTACAACGTGACCCAGCCGGACCTGTCGGCGCGCATCCTGAGCGGGAAGATGGACAACGTCGAGCAGACGCAAGCGGTGGTCCTGGCGGCCGGCAACCCAGGCTGCATCCTCCAACTCCAGGTCGGCGTCGCCCAGCGCGGCCTGCCCATGCGCGTCACCCACCCCATTCTGCTGCTCGATGAAGCGTATCGGAGAGAAGCGCGATGAG
>CAZFUK010000352.1:0-5771 GCA_964522005.1 uncultured Anaerolineales bacterium
ACTACCGACTACCGACTACCGACTACCGACTACCGACTACCGACTACCGACTACCGACTACTTCCTGCCACTATGCTCCCACCCACCCTCTACACCGACGATACGGCCTGGGACAACGCCCTGCTGGCCTCGTTCAGCCACCCGCCCATCCTCCAGTCCTCGGCCTGGAGCCGCTTCAAGGGTCGCCAGGGCTGGCGGCTGGATCGGCGGGGCATCCTAGATGGCGACGGGACCCTGTGCGTCGCCTCGGCCATCCTCAGCCGCCGCGCCGCGCCGGGCGTCAGTCTCGTCTACGTGCCGCGCGGCCCGCTGTGGAAGACTCCAGCCGACCTGCCGGCGGCCCTGGCGCTGGTCGAGGACGCCGCCCGCAAGCAGGGCGCCATCTTCGCCAAGATTGACGCGCCGGTCCATCCGGACGACAAGACGGCCCAGGCGACCCTGCGCACGCGCGGCTGGCGGCCTTCAGACGAGCAGGTGCAGTTCCGCAACACGCTGACCCTCGACCTCCGCCCGACCGAGGAGCAGTTGCTGGCGGCCATGAAGCAGAAGTGGCGCTATAATATCCGGCTGGCCGCTAAGAAGGGGGTGAGCGTGCGGCTGGGCAGCCTGGCCGACCTGCCGGTCTTTTACACGATGTACGTCGAGACGGGCGAGCGGGATGGCTTCATCGTGCGGCCGTATGAGTATTACAAAGACGCCTGGGGCAAGTTTATGTCGAGCGGGCTGGCGCAACTCTTCCTGGCCGAGTATGAGGCGGAGCCGCTGGGAGGGATTATCCTGTTCCGCTACGGGCCGACGGCGTGGTACATGTACGGCGCGTCGCGCGACGCCCACCGCAACCTCATGCCCAACTATCTGCTCCAGTGGGAGGCCATCCGCTGGGCCAGGGCGCAGGGCGTGACGCTCTACGACTGGTGGGGCGCGCCCGACGTGCTGGACGAGGCGGCCCCTATGTACGGCGTCTACCGCTTCAAGGAGGGCTTCGGGGCGGAGTTCGCCCCTTCGACCGGCGCGTGGGACTTCCCGGTCAACAAACCGCTCTACCGTCTATACACCTACCTCATGCCCAGATACCTGGAACTGCGGCGACGGATGCATCGCGTCGAGGCGCCAACGGAGTAGGGAAAGATGCGGCGCTACCAGCTAGTTGAACTCGAAGACCTGCCCTGGTTTCCGCGCTCCATCCGCGACGCCGGGACCGACTACCTCCAGTTCATGTGGCAGGCCGCGCGCCCCTGGCAAGCGGTCGCGGCGCGGCTGGCGCCGGCCCTGGCCGCCACCCGTGACCGCCGCCTGGTCGACCTGTGCTCCGGTGGCGGCGGGCCGTGGCGCGGCCTGCTACCCGTCCTCCAGCAGGCGTATCCCGACCTCCAGGTGACCCTGACCGACAAGTACCCCAACCTCGCCGCGTGGCACAGCCTCCAGCATAGCTTCCCCCAGGCGGTCCGGGTCTGCCCCGACCCGGTCGATGCCCTGGCCGTCCCGCCGACGCTCGCCGGCTTCCGCACCGTCTTCGCCGCCCTGCACCACTTCCCGCCGGCCCAGGCCCGCGCGCTGCTGGCCGACGCCGTCCACCAACGGCAGGGCGTTGCCGCTTTCGAGTTCGCTCAGCGCCGCCCCCTCGCCCTGCTCGCCATCCTTTTCGCCCCCACCCTCGCCTACCTGGTCACGCCGTTCATGCGGCCCTTCCGCTGGTCGCGCCTGTTCTGGACCTATGTGGCGCCTGCCGGCCCGTTCATCGTGTTGTGGGACGGCCTGGTGTCCTGCCTGCGCATGTACACGCCGGCCGAACTGCGCGACCTGACGACGGGCCTGGCGGACGACTACGTCTGGGACATTGGCGAGGCCCCCGTCCCGTTCAGCCCCATCCCCATGACCTATCTGATTGGCTATCCAGCTTCGACGCCGGCGGAGGAACAGTGAGCAGCGTCCAGCGCGTGGCCGTCGTCACAGGCGGCAATCGGGGTCTGGGGCTGGAGACGTGTCGGCAACTGGCGGGACGCGGCTATCACGTCATCCTGGCCAGCCGCGATGGAGCCAGGGGCGAGGCAGCGGCAGCCCGTCTGCGCCCAGGTGGGCGCGATGTCACCCCCTTCCGGTTGGATGTAACGAATGCCGACGATATCGCCCGCCTCGTGCACTTTATCCGGGCCGAGGTGGGTCGCGTGGATGTCCTGGTCAACAACGCGGCACTCTACCTGGACGAAGGCCGCGACGTACTGGCGGTCGAGCTGGATGTCTATCGGGAGACGATGGAGGCCAATGTCTACGGCCCGCTCATGCTCTGCCAGGCGCTGGTCCCCTGGATGGTCCGCCAACGCTATGGGCGCGTGGTCAACGTCTCCTCGGGGTCGGGGCAGATGACCGATATGGCGAGCGACACGCCCGCGTACCGTCTCTCCAAGGCCGCCCTCAACGCCCTGACCCTCATGGTGGCTGATAGCGTCCGAGGGACAGGCGTGCTGGTCAATGCCGTCTGTCCCGGCTGGGTCCGCACCGACATGGGCGGGCCACACGCGCCGCGCTCGGTCGAACAGGGCGCGGACACCATTGTCTGGCTCGCCACCCTGCCCGACGACGGCCCCACAGGCGGCTTCTTCCGCGACCGACAGCCCATCCCCTGGTAAATCCCCCAGGTTGCGTACAGCCTAATAAGGCTGGCCCGCGCGGTGTGAGAACACCGGCGGGCCAGGGAGGCATCCCCACGCGGAGAGGCTTACGGTTGACGAGTGGGCCGTGGGCCGGGCGTCGGACGCGGGCCGGTCGGCGTCGGGCGCGGGCCGTCGGGCGGGCCGTCGTGGATGAAGACCAGCCGCGCGCGGAGGGAGCCGTCAGCCTGCTTCTGCCCATAGGCCGTCACCCCCTTGCCGACCGTTACGTCCGCCAGCGTCGCCGCATCCCGTCCCTGGTAGAACCTGGTGCTGGCGTCGGTCACAATCGTCGCCTGCCCTTCAGGCGATTGGGCGGTGATCATCTGCCCGCTCACCGTCGTGACCCGGCCCTCCGCCCGGTCGCCGGCCGGCTCGACAGTCACGCGCCGCGCCTCGATCACCCCGTTGTCGCCCGGCCGCCCCTCGACCTGCACATGGGCGCCGACGTGGATGTCACTCAGGCTGCCTTCCGTTTGCGTTTCGAGCAGGATGATGTGCGTCTCCGCGCCCACGTGGACGGTGAGCGTTTCCGGCTTGCGCGTCTGGAGGGTGAACCCTGTCGCGCTCACCGCCGTCACTTCGCCGCCAGGCGGGGGAGGGGGGCCGGGGCGGCGGGGCGGGTCGCCCTGGGCGTAGGTCGCCACGGCAGTCGCCAGAATCGCGACGAGGACCAACAGTCCGGCAAGATACTTCTGGAACGGCTTCACTGTGTTACCTCCTATAGCTGAACCCGACAGTGGGTGGTTGATGGTTCAGACTATAGCAGGCAGTTGTTTAAATCCGGTTTAGAAGTGGCGAGGATTCGGTACAGCCTGCCTCACGTAGAGGGCTTGGCCGACCGGCGCTGACGGGGTTTGACCGGCTTGGGTTCCTCGTAGGCGTCGGTCTCGTCGGTGTGGAAGATGCGGTACTGGACGCCCGACGGTGAGGTAAACGGCTCCTCCCCGACGATAGAGCCGGGGTCTGGCAAGTCGGGGTCCGGCAGGCCAGGTTCTGGGCCAGGCTTCGGCTGCTCGGCCGGCCCCTTCGGCGTCTTCGGCTTCTTGGCTCGCTGACCCACTTCTCCCTCCTCACTCATCGTTCATCATCCATCGTTCATCATCCATCGTTCATCGTTCATCGCTCATCGTTCATCCCGCCCCTACGGCTCGAACTTGATGCTCGTAATCGGGTGGACCTCCCAGATGGTGGGGATGAAGGGCCGCAGACTCTTGGGGCCCGGCCGCTGCCCCTGGGCGTGAGTCATGTCAAAGAACAGCGAGCCTTCGATCTCGACGGGAATCGGCGGGTTGTAGAAGTCATACGTCTGGCCGGGCAACTGGTTTCCGAAAAACTGCTTGAAGGCGTCCCGCGCCTGTTTGAGCTTGCGGTAGGACCGGCTGCGCGAGGGCGGCAGCCCTGACAACTCCATGGTCATGCACGTCGGGGGCCTGGCCGTCGGGTCGCTGCCGATAATCAGGTGGAAGTCGTTGTCGGCTTCCTTGCTCGCCGCGTACAGCCACGCCCTCACCCGCACATTGCGCTTCTCCTCGGCCACGCGGTCCGACGTCGGACTGGTGGTGATGGGCGGCTGGTGGACGATCATGGTCTTGTCCGGAGTGAAGCTCGCCACCAGGCTCTTGAGATCGGAGAACGCCTCGACCGGCGCGCCAGCCACCGACAGCTTTGCCGCCTTCCGCGCGTTCCCCGCGTAGGTATCAGGCGACCGGGGCGGCGTCGCCGTGAAGTCGCGCTCCTCGCTGTCATAGGCATCCGTCTCGTTGGTGCGGATGATCCGATAGGCCGAGACGGGCGCGGCCTCGGTATCCAGTATCATCTCACGGACGACGGAGGCCGGCGCGGGCAAGCCGGGGTGACTCGTGCTCGATGCGTCGTCACTCTGCTGGGTCATGGAGGTTGCTCCTGTGGGGCCGCGTCGTGGGCGATACGCGGAGGATCGGACACGGGGCTATTCTAGGCCAGGTGGTCCGGTTGGTCAAAGAGGTCCTGGCTCGCCACCATCAAAACGGAGGCCACGGCCCCCTCCAGCGCCTCCACCTGGCCCTGCGCCCACAACGCGCTAAAGGAGGTCTCGCCCAACGCGCGCCGAGCCGCTGCCACCGCCGCCTCGTACGGCGGGCGGTCCAGCGGTGGCAGCGGAAAGCCCATCGCTTCACGCTGCGCGGCGGCCGCTCCGAGCAGGCGCGCCGCCCGCTCGTGCTCCCCCTGGGACGCCGCGAGTCGGGCCAATCCCTCCAGGCCCATCACCATCCCGCCCTTGTCACCCAGCGCCTGTGAGCGGGTGAGACCGTCCCGGTAGGCGGCTGCTGTCTGCTCGGCGTCGCCCCGCGCCTGCGCGACGCGGCCCAGGCCATAGAGCGCATAGGCCAGGCCGCGCTGGTCGCCCAGGTCGCGGAGCAACGCATGTGCTTGCCGGTGTAGCTCGCCCGCCCGCCCATAGTCCGCCCGGGCGCAGGCGACGGCGCCCAGCGCATCCAACGCCAAGGCGATGCCTGACTGATTGGCGCCTGCCTGATACAGCCCCAGCGCCTCCTCCAGCCGCCGGGCCGCCTCGTCCAGGTTGGCCTGATCGTGGGCCACCAGTCCCAGGGTGTACAGCGTTTCCGCCCGGCGCTGCTCATCCTTCGTCTGCTCGACGCTACGCAGGCTATCACCGAGGATGGACCGGGCGCGGGCGGCATCGCCACGCAAGCGGGCCAACTCGCCCAGGTTGCTGAGCGCCATCCCCATCCCCCACGTCTGACCCAGCGCCTGGTAGCCCGCCACCGCCGCCTCATACAGCCGCCCGGCCTCCCCATAGTCACCGTGGACCAGGGCGATGTTGCCCAGGTTGTTGTGCATGTGGGCGACAATCAACGCCTGCCCCAGGCCTTCGGCCAAGACGAGGCACTCCTCGTACAACTCTTTGGCCCGCCTGTTGTCGCCCTGGTCAGCCGCCAGGTTGCCCGCCGTATGGAGCGCGTAGTAGCGCGCGGCGGCGGGCAAGGACTGACCACGGGCTAACAGGGCATCCAGCCTTGCGCGCCCCTCGCTGAGACGGCCGCGCAAAGCCCAGAAGCGCCACAACAGCCCGGCGATCTCCAGCCCGACCGCCACGCGCTGCGACTCTGCGGGGGGAGC
>CAZFUK010000353.1:0-5770 GCA_964522005.1 uncultured Anaerolineales bacterium
GTAGGCGCACCGCGTTGGTGTACAGCGTATCACTGGAGTCGATGCCCGGCACGTACAGGCTGAACTGGCCGCGCTCGTCGAGCCAGCGTTTGAGGAAGCGCGCCTCGGACTCGTAGAGCGTAGCGTTGGGCGCGCCGCGCCAGCCATGCACAAACAGAACCGGCAGGAGGGTGGGCGGCGGGGGCGTCGGCGGGCCGACCATGAGGGTGACACCGACCGGCGTGGCAATCGCCAGCGTTTCACGGCCAGGGGAAGCCGCGCCGCCGGTGGGCGCCGCCAGCGCGAGAATATAGCCGTTGGGCAGCTTGCCCGCTTCCGCCAACCGCCACCGCTCGCCGTCGCGCCGCGCCAACCCCCCTGCTGTCCCGGCCCACACGGTCCCTTGGGCGTCGAGGGCCAGGCTGAGCACCCGTCGGTCGGGCAGGCCCTCGGCCAGGCTGAAGACGCGCCACGGCCCGCGCTCCCAGACGGCCAGCCCGGCGCCCGTGCCCACGTAGACCTGGCCGGCGCGGTCGGCGGCCAGCGAGCGGATAAAGGGGTCTGGCAGCTCCTGCGTGTAGGTCGTCCAACTCTGGCCGCTGAAGCGCGCGGCGCCCTCGCCCCACGTGCCCACCCACAGGTCGCCGTCGGGCGTCACAGTAAGGGCGGTGATCCAGGGCGAGGGCGGCCCCTCGCGGACCCGTTCAACCTGCCCGCCCCGCACCCGCGCCAGCCCGCCGCCATACGTGCCGACCCACAAGGTCCCGTCTGGCCCGGTCGCCAGGGCGGTGACGGTATCGTTGGGCAGGCCGTCCTTTCGCGTGAGCGTCTGCCAGGGGCGGTCAGCGGCCGGGCTGTAGCGGCTGAGGCCACCGCCATACGTGCCCGCCCAGACGGTCCCATTGACGACGGCCAGGGAAGTGACCCAGTCGTCGCCCAGACCGTCGAAGCGCGTCCAGACCATCGCCGCCTGACCGTCCCAGCGCGTCACGCCCTTCATCCCGCCCAGCCACAGGCTCCCATCGGGCGCGTAGGCCAGGCTCACCGCCGTCGTGGCGGCCAGCCCGTCCCGCGCCGTGAGTGTCGGCCAGCCCGCCTGGGCCTGCACGACGCTGCCCCTCGCGGTGAAGCCGAGCAGGAGGAGCAGCGCCAAAACACGAAGGAGGTGGATGGTGGGGTGTGGGGGGCGGGGAAGGAAGGGGGGCTTAAGCCAACGCATGGCGCACGGCGGCCTCGGCGAGCAGGTGCGCCGGGTTGATGAGGTCGGGTTGGTGGAGATCGTCGCGCAGCAGCAGAGGTATCTCGGTGCAGCCGAGGATAATGGCATCCGTCCCGGCGGCGCGCAGGGCAGCCACGGCGTCCCGCGCCGCCTGAACCCCGTCGGCGTTTTCGCGGCCCTCCATGACGTCCACAATCGCGGCGTTGAGGGGGCCTTGCAACTCGCCGCCTATGGTTTCAAAGGCCAAGTTCATCTCTCTCAGCGGATAGGTATAGATAGCCACGCGGGGGTCGCCAAAGCCCAGGATGCCGACCTTCTGCGCGCCACGCCGACGCACCTCCCCCAGCGTGGCGTGAATCAGGCTCAGGATGGGGCGGCCGGCGGCCTGCTCAATCTGCGCGTGGACGATATGCGGGCCATTGGCCGGGATGACCAGGAAATCGACCCGCGCGCCGAGCCAGCGCGCCGCGTCGAGTAAGTCGGGGTCGGCCTGCAAGGGGACAACGGGGGTATTGTCGGGGTTCATCACGAAGGGGGCGCGGCGATGGTAGTAGACGACCAGGGGCGGATAGCCGCTGTTGGCGAGCGGCGGGATGAGGCGTTGGGCGGCCTGGTGGAGACGGACCTCAAAGTCCATTGTAGCCTGCGGACCCAACCCGCCGAGGATACCGATTGTTTTCAAGTGGCCTCCTGGGAAAGCTATCAGCCGTCAGCTCTCAGGGCAACAGCCCGTTGCCTAAACGCCACGGCTGTCCGGGTAGCCACGGGGGCTACCCCTACACCATCTTCTGCCTTCCGCCTTCCACCTTCCGCCTTCCACCTTCCGCTCCACGCTTCACGCTTCACGCTTCACGTCTTCACCCTCCACCCACTTCGTCATCAGGAAGCGGTCGTGGTGGTGGAAGCCAAACTGGCGGTAGACGGCCTGGGCGCGGGTGTTGGCGCGTTCGACCTCCAGGTGCAGCGCGCCAATGCCTTCGGCCCGGCACACCTCCTCCGCGAAGCACAGCGCCGCCGTGCCCAACCCCTGCCCCCGCGCGTCGGGTTCCAGGTAGAGTTCGTCCACCAGCGCGTCGCGGCCCCGGTACTCCAGGCTGTAGCCAAACGTCAGCACCAGGTAGCCCACGGGCTTGTCATCCCTCTGAATGACGAAGACGCGGCCCCAGGCCGGCTGGTCTAGCAGGGCGGCCAGCGCCTGCCGCGCGTGTGGCTCATCGAAGAAGCTCTGGTCATGCTCATACAGGCCACGCATCATCGGCACCAGCGTTTCCGTATCCGCGTGTCCCGCCGCCCGAAACGTCTCCGCCACTGCCAGCCTCCCCAGAGTGGCTAGACAGAATTAACAGAATTTACAGAATATCTAAATAGTTGTCCGATTTATTCTGTTCATTCTGCCAATTCTGTTAATTCTGTCAAATAACCCCTCTGCCCTCTGATAGCCATGCATCCAATCCTGCCCGGGTAATCTGGTCCGCGATCCACACACGCGCGGCCCAGTTGTCCGGGTCAGCGTCGTAGGCGGCGGCCACCGCCCGCTGTGTCTCGGCGTCGGCGGCCGTGTCGCGGTACTGGTCCGGCGTCTCCCAGTCCAGGCCGTCCACCAGCAGGCTCTCTAGCCGAAAGCCGCCGCGCCAGACGACCACAGGCCAGGCCGTGTCGGCCCAGTGGCCCGGCTCGACGTGAGCCAGCAGGTACTCGGCGGCCGACCGGCTGAAGCCGCGCGCCCCCGCGCCAAAGTCCGCCTCCACGCCCAGCAGCCGCGAGAACACGTGATTGAAGACCGCCTCGGTCTGGCGCATGCACTGCGGGTGCGTCGCCCAGGCGGCCTCGGTGCGGCCGAGCAGCAGGCAGTCCGCTGTCTGCACGCGAGCCGCCGCTTGGGCCAGTTCGGCGGGCCGCGTCTCGACCCAGTGCACGGCGCGGTCCGTGTCCAGGTAGTGGAAATGGGTCGCCCCGGTCTTCAAGCCTTCGACCAGCGCCACGTAGCGTCGCCACGCGCCCTGCGGCGTCGTCACCACCCGCACGCCCGGCTCGGCGTTGAGGGCGGCTACCTCGGTCGGGTCGGCGCGGTCGGGCGCGGCGATGACCACGTCGGTGTAGAGGTCCGTCAGGCGGGGGCGAAAGCGCAGCAGGCGGCGGCACTCGCCGCGCGGCTCCCAGGCCGTGATGAGGGCGACCGACATGCGGGGCGGCTAGGGCTTCGGGGCGACCGGAGCGCCCGCCACAATCTGCTCGGCCACCTCGCGCATGGTGCGTCGCTCGCGGCGGCTCGTGTAGTGGATGTGCTTGAACGCTTCCGGCTCGCTCATGCCCGTCTCCGCCATCAGCCGCGTCTTGGCGCGGTCTAGCAGGTCGCGCAGCATCTCCGCGTCGCGCAGGGCGTCCTGCTCGGCGGCCAGGGTCATGCGCTCGGCGAAGCGGGCCTGGGCCACGGCCAGCGTCGGCCCCAGGTCAGCCTCTTTGACCGGCTTGGTCAGGTAGGCCAGAATAGCGCTCTCCCGCGCCCGCTCGATGGTCGGGCGGTCGGAGAAGGCGGTCAGCAGGACGATGGGGATGGCCCGGTCGGCCCAGATCATGTTGGCGGCGTCCACACCGTCCAGGCGTGGCATCCGTATATCCAGAATCGCCAGGTCCGGGTTGTACTCGCGCGCCATCTCGACGGCCTGCTGACCGTCGCGCGCCGCGCCGACCACCACGTGCCCCAGGTCCATCAGCATCGCCCGCAGCCCCATGCGGATAATCGCTTCGTCGTCGGCAATCAGAATGCGTAGTCCCATATCGCGCTCCCTGTGGGGAGTAGTCAGTAGTCGGTAGTCAGTCGTCAGATTAAGGCTCTGATGACTGGCTACTGACTACCGACGACTGTCTACTGTCTTCGGAATGATAAGTGTGGCCGCGGCGCCGCCCGTCGCCCCCCTGGCGAAGCGGAACGTGCCCCCCAAATCTTCCTCGATCAGGGTGCGGATAATCTGGATGCCCAGGTTGGCCTGCACGTGGGCGTCGAAGTCGGGCGGCAGGCCGCGCCCGTCGTCGGTCACGGTCAACGTGACGGCCGAGCCATCATCGCTCAGGTCAATGTGAACCTGGCCGCCTCGGTCAGCGAAGCCATGCTCCAGGCTGTTCTGGACCAGTTCGGCCACGGCCAGCGCCAGCGAGGTGGCCGGCTGCGAGGGCAGCGTCGGCGCATCCCCCCCCACCGTCACCTCGACGGCCTGCCCCGGCCGCAGCATGTTCCGCGTCACCGCGTAGGCCACCCGCTCGGCCAGGTTGCGGATGTCCACCAGGCCCAGCGACGCGCCGGCCAGAATCTCGTGTACCGCCGCGATGCTCAGGATGCGGTTGATGCTCTCCTGGAGCGCCGGCCGCGCCGCCTGCGCCTTCGGGTCGTCCATCTGCAAGCGCAGCAGCATGGCGACGGTCTGGAGGTTGTTCTTGACGCGGTGGTGCATCTCCTGGACCACCGCCGCCCGCACCGAGAGCTGGGCGTTCTCAATCGCCAGCGCCGTCTGGTTGGCGAGCGTCGAGAGCAGGTTGACCTCGGCCTCGCTGAAGGCGTAGGGCTGGCGGGTGTAGCACCTGAGAACCCCGCTGACCCGCTCGCGCACCACCAGCGGCACGGCCAACAGCGAGCACAGGCCCTGGCGCTCCGCCCGCGCCGGGTCGCGGAAGCGCGGGTCCTGCCGCACGTCGGCGACGATGACAGGACGGCGCGTCTCGGCCACCACGCCCGCGATGCCCTCCCCCACCGGCCGGTGGGGCCGGTGCTCGAACTCGGCGCGTTGGCCAGGCGAGGCATAGATGACCAGTTCGCCCTCGGGCTGGTTAAACAGGACGAGCGACGCCGAGTAGACGTTCATCGTCGTGGCCGTCATCTCGACGATGACGCCGAGCATCTCCTCCAGGTAGAGGCTGGAGGTGACGGTCTCGCTGACCTCCTGGACCGCCGTGAGTTCCGCGAGTTGGCGCTGCAGGCGCTCGGTCAGGATGGCCTTCTCGATGGCCCCGGCCACCAGGTCGCCAATCAGCCCCAGTAGCTCGATATCCTCGTCGCGCCAGTCGTGGCGGGCGAGAGTCTGGACGTTAATCGCGCCCACGACATGGCCCTGGTTGACCAGCGGCAAGGCCATGAGCGACTGGAAGCGTTCCTCGCGTGTCCAGGGCACGTAGTGGAAACGCGGGTCGCTGGCCGCGTCCGACTCCGCGACGAGTTGGTTGTGCTGGACGGCCCACCCGGTCAGCCCCTCGCCCACGCGCAGCGAGCCGCGCCCCACCGCCGCCTGGTCCAGCCCAGTCGAGGCTTTGAGCAGCAGCCGCCCCTCACTCAGCAGGTAGATGGAGCACGAGTCGACGCCCATGACCTGGGCCGTGCGGCGGGCGATGAGGTCCAGCGTGTTCTCCAGCCCCCAGGCCGAGTTGATGGCCTGTCCAATCTCCCGCAGCGCGTCCAACTGCCGACGCTGCTGTTGCAGGTCGGACAGGAGAGACTGGTGGGTGGTGGGTGGTGGGAGAGTCACGTCGCTTTTCTCTCCATCACGCACGACGCCCCCGACTGTCATGCTGAGCGAAGCGAAG
>CAZFUK010000354.1:0-5757 GCA_964522005.1 uncultured Anaerolineales bacterium
GGATTGTGATGCCCCTCCGACGGCTGGTAGACGCGAGCCGACGCATCGCCGCCGGGCACTATGCCGAACGAGTCCCGGTGGATGCAGATGACGAACTCGGGGCGCTGGCTGAGCAATTCAACCTGATGGCGGCCGAACTGGAGGCCACGGAGCGCCGGCGGGTGGCCCTGATTGGGGATGTGGCGCACGAACTGAGAACGCCCTTGGCGACGATTGAGGGCTACACGGAAGGGCTGCTCGATGGCGTCGTCGAGCCAGGGATCGCCACATGGGCTACCCTCCACGACGAAGTGGGGCGACTGCGCCGTCTGGTTCAGGACCTACAAGAGCTTTCCCGAGCCGAGGCCCATCAACTGCCCCTGCATATCCAGCGCTACTCGCCCGCTGAACTGGTGAGCGAGGCTATCGCGCGCATGCAGAGCCAGTTTGCCGATAAGCAGATTGGTATCACAAGCGCTGTGGCCACGAATCTGCCCTCAGTCAAAGCCGACCGGGACCGTGTCATCCAGGTTCTCATCAACCTGCTGGGCAATGCCTTGCGCTACACGACGAGCGGCGGCGCCGTAAGCGTGAGCGCCGAACAAGCTGGAGGGGTGGTTACATTCCATGTGGCTGACACAGGGATTGGCATATCTCCCGAGCACCTCCCCCATCTGTTCGAGCGTTTCTACCGGGTGGACAAGGCGCGGTCACGGGCGCTGGGCGGGAGTGGTATCGGCCTGACCATCGCTAAGGCGCTTATCGAAGCTCAAGGTGGACAGATGTGGGCAACCAGCGAGGGGTCTGGCTCTGGCGCGGTCTTCTCCTTCACGCTCCCCGTCAGCGACAAATCTTGACCGAATCTTGATGATTTCAAGGAGGGAGCCTTGATATAGCCATGCTATACTGGGGGTCGCAAGCCAAGAGATATGTCGAAGCCCGCTGAATACGGGGTACTGAGTGATGGAAAGGTTGAGATGATGCGCAGAGGATTTATCGTGGCGGGAGTCGTTCTGGTGATTGCCGCACTAGCCGTCGGTGTCACGGGCATCGTGTTCGCGCAAGGCCCCGTCGGCGGCATGATGGGCGGGATGATGGGGCGGGGGATGATGGGCAGCGGCATGATGAGTGGGATGATGGGTGGCATGATGGGGCAGGGCGCCAACTCTGACATGAGCCAGTGTCCAATGAGTGGCGGCATGATGGGGAACGAGGGTGTCACAGGTGATACGAGCCTCCCCTTCGACCAGCGCTTCCTCGATCAGATGGTCGCGCATCATCAGATGGGCGTAACCATGACCCAGCATATGGCCGTCGGGTCCTCGCGTCCGCAACTGCAAGACCTGGCCCAGCGCATCATCGGCGCTCAACAGTCGGAGATTACCCAGATGCAGCAGTGGCGCCGCTACTGGTACGGGGCGCCGAGTACCTCTGCCGCGCCTGGTGGGTTGATGGGTGGTATGATGGGCGGCATGATGGGCGGCATGACGGGTAGTATGATGAACCGGGACATGATGCGCGGCATGATGGGCACGAGCTTCGACTTCGACCGCGCCTTCCTCCAGATGATGATTCCCCACCACGAGGGCGCGATCAAGATGGCGGAGCAGGCCCTGGCTCAATCGCAGCATCCAGAGGTGCAGAACCTGGCGCGGAGGATTATCGCCAGCCAGCGCGCCGAGATCGGGGAGATGCAGGACTATCTGGCCGACTGGTACGGCATTCGGTAGGAGTACAGCATGACACGCCAATGGAGGCTCGTTCTTGTCGCGTTGCTGGGAACCGTCCTTTTGGCAGGGTGCGGGCCAACGACATCCACTGCGCCTGCATCGTCGGCCCCGTCGGGGAGCAGCGTCGGAAAGCAGGTGGTGACCCAAGGGGGGGCGTATACGGACATTACGCCCAAAGAACTCCAGGCGATGCTCGGACGCAAGGACTTCACCTTTGTCAACGTCCACATCCCGTACGAAGGCGACATCGCTCAGACAGACGCGTCCATCCCGTACAACGAGATTGACCGCAACCTGGGCAAATTGCCCGCTGACAAGAACGCCAGGATTGTCCTCTACTGCCGTAGTGGACGCATGAGTACGGAAGCGGCCCGGGTGCTGGTCAAGCAAGGCTACACCAACGTCTTCCAACTGGCCGGCGGTATGGTCGCCTGGGAAAACGCGGGCTATCCACTCGTCCTGAACCAGAAGTAAGCCTATTTCAGTCCTGTACTGACTTTGTGGGCGCGAGGAGGCCTAACTCCTCGCGCCCACCTTGTTTTGGACGATCTCTTTTCCGCCCCTGCCCGGTCAACTGCCTCGAGACCTGCGATTGAGACTCAGCACCTCATCAGTCCTCGCTAAGCCACCTTTCATACTCCAGGAGGATAATGGGACATGAGAGGGACTGCCGGGCGAGCGTTGGGTAGTGCCCAGGGCATCCCAGGAGGGACTGACATGACAACGGCCATTGATAGACTGGCGACGGCACGCACCAAGGAGCGGTACAACCGTATCGCGCCGGTTTACGACTCGATGGAAGCCATGATGGAGGGCCAGTTCAAGCGCTGGCGCGCGAAACTCTGGTCCCGGGCCCGAGGCGACATTCTGGAGGTCGGCGCTGGCACAGGGAAGAATATTCCTTTCTACCCAAGCGGCGCGAAGGTGACGGCCATTGACCTCGCGGATCAAATGCTGGCCATCGCGCGGGACCGCGCCCGTGAACTCGGTGTGGCCGTTGACCTCCGCGAAGGGGATGTCCAGACCCTCGCCTTCCCCGATAACTCCTTTGACACAGTCGTCGCCACCTGCGTCTTCTGCTCGGTCCCGGACCCGGTCCAGGGCCTACGCGAATTGGGGCGGGTGGTCAAGCCGGATGGGCAGATACTTCTGCTCGAACACGTTCGTAGCGAGCAGCCCATTGTCGGACGGCTGATGGACCTCTTAAGTCCTCTCACTGTTCGTCTCTGGGGGGCGAGCATCAACCGCCGCACGGTCGAGAATGTGCAGCGCGCCGGGCTGGAGATCGAGCGCATCAAAGACCTCGGGCCGCTGGGCCTGGTCAAGGCGATTGTGGCCCGGCCGGCATCCAATGAGCCTCAGCACTCCCTCAGCAGTATTTCAGGCGCTTTTAAGGCAGATGGAGGATAATGGCGGTGTAAAGTCAATTGCATTCGCTTGAGAAAGGAGGAAACAGACTCCTGATATCCTGGCCGAGTGACAATTGTATCTCGATAGCCGAGCTTCTCTTCTTGCGGGTACAGACTCACCACACCCGATCTTGCCCAGTATGGGCATACTTTTCAATCGGCTTCGCAGACGGTAAAGGGCGCAGACATCATAGCTGCGCCCTTTATCGTTGTAACCCCCTATCCTCTCGGTGTAGACTCCTCCAGCCGGTCGCTCCTTGAGCCAGTTAGCGCTGTGCGACCAATCCTCAGCAGTCCCTCAGCTTTGCTTCAGACGACCCTCAGTAGTTTAGCTCATAATACAACCCATATAGCCAGCCCATCACCTGGACCCAAGGCAGAACCGCTTACATTGACAATCATCCCTGGGTAAGTTCCCCCCAAACCCAGCTATTCAATCGGATTCACCTTCCGCTCGCCAGTGGAGACGCATGTCCAAGGCAGCCTCGGCGGGGCCGACCGGCGGTTCACCTGGCAGAGGAATCTGTCACCAGGTTTGATGGCAGCCATGATACCCAGTCTGTGTCAGAATCTGAGAGGAGACACAATGAAACAGTCAGCGACACACCACAAGCCCTTCTGGCTCGCTACGATGAGCCTGCTGCTCATGCTCTTCCTGGCGCTCGGTGTTCTACCAGCGTCGCCGGCGCGAGCAGACGGCGGCTCAGGCCATGGCGCATCCACCGGGCATGGCGCGTCGACCGGCGGGACGGCTAGTGCCATGCCGATGGAAACAGTCCACGCCTCCTATCTCGACCTCACGACCAATATCAGCGACCTGCGCGCGCGGGTTGAACAGTGGCAAAAGGGCGATGAGGGCAGCCTGGGGGTGGCGCAGGAGAAGCTCGAGCGCATCGAGGCCGTCCTGGGCCATGTGGAGTGGCCCAAGAGCATGACCGCCGCCATCGCCAAGACCAAGCAGGCTGTCGGCCCGATGAACAAGGCGCTCAAGGCCAAGGACACAGCCGCCGCGGGAGAGGCCGCCAAGGTCTTCGGCGATGCCTCCCACGACGTCGTCCACGCCTTCTACGGCGACTGGCTCCCCGAGCTCAAGAACGCCAGCTTCACGGGCATGGCCCCGCACAGCAGCTACCTCGACATCACGACCAATATCGCCGACCTCAAGACCCGAGTCGAGCAATGGCAAAAGGGTGATGAGGCGAGCCTGGGCATCGCGCAGCAGAAAGCCGACCGCATCGGCGTCCTCGTCCAGCACATGGCCGCCGCCAAGCTCCTGACCAAGCCCGTCTATGCCATTGGCGGGTCGCTCACGGCGGTAAACGCGGCGCTCAAGTCCAAGGATGCCTCGGCCGCTCAGACGGCCCTCAAGCCCCTCAGCGACGCCTCCCACGACCTGACCCACGACTTCTACACCTGGCTAGATACCACGGCCGGCGTCAGGGACCCCGCCTGCACCCAGGCCGCCTACCTGGACCTGACCCTCAACATCGCCGACTTGCGGGCGCGCCTCACGGCGTGGGAGAAGGGTGACGAGAGCAGCCTGGGCATCGCCCAGGAGAAGCTGGAGCGTATCCAGGCCCTTGTCGGCCACACCGTGTGGCCCAAGACGATGGCGCTGTCCGTCTACAAGGCAGGCGGGGCGCTGGCGCCGCTGGCGAAGGCCCTCAAGGACAAGGATGTGGCGAGCGCGCAGACCGTCGCCAAGACCCTCGGTGATGCCTCCCACGATATCACCCATGACTTCTACGGCGCCTGGCTGATGTCCGATGACGCGGCGATGAAGAGCGAGACGACAACCCAGGCCAGCAGTAGCCACGGCGGCGAAGTGGTCGCCCTCGACGGGACAAGCAAGGCGTTGGTGCTGGGCGGGTTCGGCAGCCTGAACCTGCTGGTCGTGGCCGCCGCCTTCTTCCTCAAGAAGACGATAGCCCAGGAAGCGGCCGTCAAGGCCGCCCATCAGGCGGTGCGGGTGGCGAAAGGGAGCGACCAATGAGCGCTAATCTCCTCGAGAACCAGACCCTGCTCCGTGTCATGAAGAGCCGGCTGTATCCCGCCGTCTTCCAGGCCGTAACTGCCGCCGCCTTCGTCCTGATTATGTTCCAGTTGCTGGTCGGCCCCTCGGCCGCCCACGACAACCTCGGCACTGCTCTTACGTGGGTCCTGTGGTGGCCGCTCATCCCGATTATCTTCGTGTTCATCGGTCGCTTCTGGTGCGCCATCTGTCCCTTCGGCACGCTCAACGACGTGGTCCAGAAGTACGTCGGCCTCAAGCGCCCGGTGCCCAAGTTCCTCAAGAACTATGGCATCTGGATCATTGACGCGCTGTTCATTCTCATCACCTGGGCCGACCATGTGTGGGGCATCGTCGAGAACCCGTGGGGGTCGGGCATGCTGCTCCTGCTGCTGACGACCGGGGTGGTTGTATCAGGCGCGCTCTGGCAGCGCCGCACCTGGTGCCGCTACCTGTGCTTCCTCGGCGGGCTGTCGGGCAACTACGCGCGGTCGGGGATGGTGGCGCTACGGGCCAACACCGACGTCTGCGCCAAGTGTACGTCTCGTGCAGCCTGCTTCAACGGCAACGAGAAGGGGCCGGGCTGCCCCATGTTCGAGTTCCCCCGTCAGATGGAGAGCAACGCGAG
>CAZFUK010000355.1:0-3199 GCA_964522005.1 uncultured Anaerolineales bacterium
ACGGCGCTGATACCCACCGGCCGGTCCCGGCGGCGGTACTCGCCCGCCACGGCGTTCGCCAGCGTGCTCTTGCCGGAGCCGGGCGGACCGGTCACCCCGATCAGGTGGGCCCGGCCCGTGTCCGGGTGGAGAGCGGCGAGCAGGGCCTGGGCGTCGTCGCCCCCGTTTTCGACCAGCGTCAGGGCGCGGGCGACGGCCCGCCGTTCGCCGTGCCGAACGCGGTCGGCCAGATCGGTCAAAGGTGTGCTTATCCCAGCCATTGGCTTAACCTGAGGATGATGAAGAATAGGACCAGGCCAAACACCAGAAACTCAAGGGTCAGACGGCGGGTGAGACGGCCCTGGAGCGCCTGCTGCGCCAGCCCGGTCAGGATGTAGAACGCCAGCAGGAGCAAGGCTCCCGTGCCCAGGGCGCCAATGGCCCAGTAGTTCAGAACCCAGGTCAACTCGCCCACCACCACGCCACAGGCCAGGGCATACACCCACGCCCGCCGCCACTCGTCCGCCGCGCCGCGCAGCAGCGTCAGTCCCAGGACAACGCTGACCACGAGCAGGGCCGGGGCCGACACCAGCGAGCGCATGTGAGCCGCCGACACAGCGGCGTACAGGAAGAAGGCCGCGCCGTAGGCGATGAGGGTCAGCAGCAGGCGGGCGCGGTCGTAGTAGCGCGTGTCGGGGTCAATGGCCTGGTACTGTCCCAGCAAGACGGCGGCCAGGGTGACGAAGGTGAGCGCCAGGCCGAGCAGCCAGATCGGGCGGCCGTAGAGCGTCGGGACGAGCATGGCGGCGGTCAGGGTCACGAAGGCGGGCAGCGGCCAGAAGATGGCGGTGTAGGCCAGGGGGGCATCGTGCAGCCAGGGATGGGCGCGCGCCATGACTTCCGCCCCGGCGCACGTCAGGGCCACGAGCAAGGCGACGATGAGCGTCGCGCCCGACAGGTTGACCGTCAGCGGGGAGCCGAACACCAGGAAGTCGAGCTGACCGGCCGGGCGCGTGTTGAGCGAGGCCAGCGCCAGGCCGAGCAGGACGAGAGCGACGAGCCGGCCGGCCTGGAGGATGCCCTGGGGCATTGAAACGTTGGTCATTGGTGAGTTGGTCATAGGCCATAAAGAAACACGAAGGGCTGCGTCTATTCGCCTTCGTGTTACTGTGTGGATTCTACGCCCGGCCTCGCGGTTTGTCAACCATCGGCGCACGGGGCGCTCAGGCGAGCGGCGTAACCTGCTCGCCCAGGATGTCCGCCACCACATCGCTCGCCCAGTAGTGGACCTGGCCGTGACGGGAGAGCCGGCGTATCCCGTCCAGGTGGTCCCCTAGCGTGACAATGGCCGGTTCCTCGGCCACGTCGCCGTGCGCCTCTTTGACCTGGCCCAGTCCAACACACGCGAGCAGGCCGTTGCAGAGGCAGCGCCGTTCCTCGGTATTGCGTTCGAGACCGCGATGCTGGGTATAGTTCTCGATGGGCGCGGCGGCACACCGTTGGAAGAGACGGCGCTCGCCATCCTCGTCCGACTTGCTGACGCCCAACTGCTGGAGCAGCCCAATGTCGCACACCCGCCGCCGCGCCTCATAGACCTCAGGCTCCGAGAGGGTGCCCTTGAGTTGCACGACTTTGAAGGCGAAGCCCGTGGGTGAGAACAAGGTGGTCCTCACCAGGTCGGCATCGTCCACACCCTCGTGGAGGGCTTTGAGAATCGCCGCGCGGTAGTCGGCGTTCATGCCTGACTCTTCCGCCAGCGCGAAGGCCGAGCCAACTTGAACGCCACGGGCACCGGCCGCCCGGGCGACCTGGAACTTTTCGTGGCTGCCGTAGCCGCCAGCGAGCCAGAATGGCTGCCCAACGCGGCGAATCACGTCGAGGTCAGGCTCGTCCTGGGCCGTGTAGATCGGTTGCCCCAGCGCATCCCGATGACTGGGGCCAACGGGATTGGCGTTGTGGCCGCCCGCCGTATAGTGCTCGATGATGAAGCCGTCGGGCGCTTCACTGGGGCTGGCCGCCAGCATCTCGACCAGGTCGTGCAGGGAGACGATGGCGAGAAAGGCCGGCCGGGTCAAGGGGGTTTGGGCCAGTTTGCCGTCGGCAATCTGCCTGGGGTCAAAGGCCAGGGCGAACTCCTCGCCCGTCTCGCGGTAGAGCACGGAGACCGCACGGCTGACCGGGGCATGCCGCGCCAGTTGGGAGCAGATGGCCGGTAAGCCCTCCGGGTTCCCTGCGCCGACGATGACCCCGTCTACCCCGGCGAGCATGGCGCCGTACATGGCATAGATGAGGGGCAGCTCAATCTTGTTCAGGAAGTTGATGAAGACGCGGCCGCTGTGGCCTTCCTTCGCGAGCCAGACCTCGGCAAAGCCCGTCGCGATCAGCAGTTCGACCAGGTCGGTGTCCAGGTGGAGCGGGACCGGCGCCGCGTCGCTGGGGGTCGGGCTAAAGGTGGCGCCGCCCGTCGCGGAGCGCGGGACGAGCATGCGGGTACTCTTGAAGCGGGCGTGGGGCGCCTTCCCCCCCTCGATGAAGTAGCGGTCGCAGATCTTGCGGCCGATCTCCGTGCCAAACAGGCTATCGAGAGCGGCCAGGGCGCGACGGACATGCCCGCCCGGATCCCCGAGTTGCAGCAGGCGCACGTAGACGACGTCCAGCGCCGTGCCGGACACCGTGCCGGCGGCCTCACCGGGTCGGGACATGGCGACGGCCTTGGCGAGCCGCCAGTTGGAGACATAGACACCCATGCCGCCCTGGATCAGTTTGATGGTTTCCAGGTGGGGCTGGGGCTGGACCGCGCGAGGGGTAGGGGAAGAGGGGACGGCAGAAAAAGAGGCTGTCGCACTCATGGCTCCTCCAGAACGGGAGGCAAGTAGCCAGGGAGGCAACAGCTAGCGAATCACCTAAGAGGCTATTTAAACTTGCGGTCAAAGGCCGAATGCATCCATCGGGTCGCTCTCCGCGACAGACGCATATACGCACCGAGCTTAGTATAGGCTCGTCCAGGCTATATGTCAAATGCGCGCCGGCAGGCAGCAAGGTGCTTTCAAAGTAGCTCGCGTCCTCAACCGACCCCCCCTCCCCTGCCAGGGGAGGGGAAGGGGGAGGGGTCGAAAGACTTTGCACGAGCCCTGATGGGAAGCGCCGGCCGTAGGGCAGCAAACCGCATGGTGCGGTATAATATGCGTAATATCGAGGAGCAGATACGTTATGAATCCAG
>CAZFUK010000355.1:3209-5756 GCA_964522005.1 uncultured Anaerolineales bacterium
CCAGAACCACAACACTTTCCCCTCCCCTGCCAGGGGAGGGGCAGGGGGAGGGGTGGACGGCGGAGGGGTTAGCCGGCGACGGCCGGCGCGGTCTGGTGGAGGCGCGAGAGCGCGGCGACGGGCGGGGCGAACGGCAGCGCGGACAGGTCGTTGTACTTGCGCAGGAGATGGTAGGTGAGGAGCAACTGCGTCAGGGCGAGCGGGTCGCTGTGGCGCATGGCGGTGCGGTCCTGGTAGTCGCCAAACTGGTCGTCGCGCAGCGGGCTCAGGTCCGGCAGGTGCTGCCAGATGGCCTGCTCCAATTCCGCGCCATGCTCGGCCGCCACCGTCCCGTCAATCTCCAGCACGTCCACCGGCCCGTTATCGCGGCCCAGCCGCAGCCGAATCCCGTCGTCGGGGTGGGCGTCGTTGGCGACGAGATAGGTCAGGTCGGGGTGGGGGATGGTCGGGCGCAGGGTGAGCCGCACATCCATGTTGGCTCCGGCCTCCTCCGGCGGCGTGCCGCACGGGGGCGCGAAGCGCACGACGATGTCGGCGTGGCGCCGCTGGGGGCGGATGAAGTCGCGCGAGTCCGGCTCGCGGCGCACTAGTTCCGCCTGGACCTGCTCGACGGTGTAGCCGCGCTTGGTGGTGTCGCGGCGGATCTTCCAGACCTGGCGCAGGTCTTCGGGCGGGTCGAGGAAGACGCGCACATCGTAGAACTGGCGCATGGCCGGGGTCAAGAAGCCCAGCAGCCCTTCGACGATGACGAAGTCGCGGGGCTGGACATAGGCCGGGCGCACGAGGGTGCCCGTGGCGTGGTCATAGACCGGCTTGAGGATGGGCTGGCCGTAGTGGAGGCGCTCCAGGTGCAACTCCAGGATGTCCAGGTAGTTGCAGTCTGGATGCAGCGCGGAGATGCCCAGCGCCGCCCTCTCTTTGCGGTCGTACTTGTGGTAATCGTCGGTGCAGACGTGGGTCACGCGCTCCGGGCCGAGGATGTTCACCAGGCCGCGCGTGAGGGTCGTCTTGCCGGCCGCGCTGTCGCCCACGATGCCCAGAATGATGGGGCGGCGTCCCTTTCTCATCGGCAGTGCCTCCTGGGGCTAGCCTTGCGCCGGCCCGCTGTCCTCAGTGTCTAGCCCGCCGCGAAAGACACGGCTGGCCCGAATGTCGGCCCGGTCCAGCCGGCTTAGCTCGTCGGCGTCAATCTGGCCGCCCCGCGCCACAAGGCGGTTGGCCTGGCGCAGCTTGACGCGGTCGAGGGCGTTGCGGACGCTGCGGGCGTTGGCGAAGTGCGGCTGCTGGACGCGCAAGGCCAGGTAGTCGGCGAACGCCTGGCGGGCCTCGGCGTCGAAGTGGTAGTTCTGCTGCTGGAGCATGAGTTCCGCGATGGCCATGAGTTCAGCCAGGCTGTAGTCCGGGAAGGCGAGGTGGTGGGCGATGCGCGAGTGGAAGCCCGGATTGGCCTGGAAGAAGGTGTCCATGCGGTCTTTATAGCCGGCCAGAATCACCACCAGGTCGTCGCGCTGGTTCTCCATGACCTGCAACAGCATCTCAATGGCCTCCTGCCCGTAGTCACGCTCGTTTTCAGGCCGATACAGGTAGTAGGCTTCGTCAATGAACAGCACGCCCCCCATCGCCTTCTTGAGGACTTCCTTGGTCTTGGGCGCCGTATGGCCGACGTACTGGCCGACGAGGTCGTCGCGGGTGGCGACGACGAGGTGGCCGCGCCGCACGTAGCCGAGGTGATGCAGAATCCTGGACATGCGGAGCGCGACCGTTGTCTTGCCCGTGCCCGGGCGGCCGGTGAAGGACATGTGTAGCGAGGGGCGCTCCGTGGCGAGGCCGGCCTGCTCGCGGAGGCGGGCCACCAGGAGCAGGGCGGCGATCTCGCGGATGCGCCGCTTGACCGGCGTCAGGCCGACCAACTCGCGGTCGAGTTCGTCGAGGATCGCCTGGACATTCGAGTCGCGGTAGGCGGCGTCCAGGTCAATGGGGTGGTCGAGGGTTTGAATGGGGGTCATCGGGTAGTCCAGTACAGGTCATTCGTAGCGCTGGCCGCTGGGCTTCTGGGCGGCATAGGAGCGCAGGGTGTAGCGCACCTGGCGGTCCGGACCTTCCTGTCGCTCCAGGCAGAAGCCAGGCTCTTCGGCGGGCCGGTTGACGATGAAGCTGAGGGCGGTTGTCTGGCGGCCGAGGCGACGGTCGTAGCCGGTGACGCGGATGTAGTGGGTAGGGAAGGCGCGGCGGCAGGCTTGAATCTCATGCATGACGCCGGCCGCGTCGCGCAGGTCGAACATGGGCAGCCCCCACATGGTCCAGTAGATGTTGCGGGGGTGCGGGTCGTCGGTGTACTCGACGGCGACCGGCCAGTCGTTGTCCAGGCAGTACTGGACCTGGGCCTGAATCTGTTCATCCGTCAGGTCGGGCAGATACGAGAAGGTTCCCTGGGTGAGGCGCATTGCCTGTCTCCTTCGCGGTGCGCCTCCGACTCAAGTCGGGGCTGGAGGGCCTTCGGCCGAGCGTCGGCCAACCCCGACCGTGGTGCGCCCCCTCCCACACCAG
>CAZFUK010000356.1:0-4566 GCA_964522005.1 uncultured Anaerolineales bacterium
GGTTGCTTTTTGCTATGACAGAGGGGGTATACATGGATCAGATTAAGCTATACCAGATGTTGATGGATAATTTTAACTCCAACGAATTGCAGCAACTCTGTTTTGATTTGGGTGTTGATTATGAAACCTTGGCTGGAACATCCAAAGACGCAAAGACCAGAGAATTGATTACATTCTTTATAAGACATGGCCGCAGCAATGATTTACTGCAATATCTTGGTCATGCACGGCCGAATGTTGATTGGAGTGGTTTCGAACTTGGGGCAAGTACCCACGTCTCTAGCACCTACGTCTCCAGAGAAGGCAGTCCTCGGAAACGATTACCAGGAAGGAAGTGGACCGCACTGATCGTTGTAACATTTGTCGTGGTTTTGGCGATGATAGTATGGGCTTTTCAACACAACACCAGTCAGACCAACCAAAACATAGCAAATGTAGGGGGGACCAGAACTCCACAAGGAATTTTGACGCCCCCGTCCTCAAAGAAGAACGAAGAACGTTTATCGTCGCCATTAGTCGGTGCCGTGAGTACTCAAGGAATAACTGGGGCGAGTGCGGCCTCGGGAATCGGTCTTGGCTCCATCTATCGAGCTATGTCAGGGAATACTGAGACTTACGCAATAGAGGGTCAAATTGTAACAGTTATTACTAGTTGGTTGATTTACTATAAGCAGTCAGATAAGTGTTATGCTATTAATGTCGTGAAGCCCTTGCCCTCAAATGCCTCGAATACCGGTAGTTCCCGTAGCGGAACTGTTTTGGATCCTCAAACTAATAAGCCGTTGACTAGTCCGTCGGTTCAAGATTGCTCAATAACCGAAGATATCTGGCGTAATGGCTCAATAGATCCTATAGAATATGATTTCAATGATGCAGTCTCTATTGTCTATGATGAGGGGTACAAGATAACACGCGAGATGTATGGCGATTGGGCCTATCTTCTACAGAAGATCAGGGTGAATAGGGTACTCAAAGTTGTCTGGCGGCTACCACTTCAGAAGAATGGCAAAGTTGAGGGACTGGGATTCGTAGATGCAAACACTGGTGAAATATATATGGAGTACCTTGATAGATCGAGACAAGTCGTCGTGATTGACCAAGAACCTTAGCGCATCGTTTCTAAATGCACATTATTGCCTATTGCGAGAATCGGGTTCTGGAAAGGGGTGGTAGCGATGAGACATATAACGGGTGCCCTTTGCATGCTACTGGCATTTGTGGCGATGACTTCTTGTTCGGCAGCTCCATCTGCCAACAACTCGGGGCAGATATTCGTCACAGGGGTAGTCAGTCGGGGCTTAAACATGAGTCCAACTGGGGGCTCAGGGACTACTTACCAGGTGTCCTATACTATCACGAATAGCACTCCAACTGCACTGACCTTCGATACAGTTGAAGCGGCCTTCATTCCAGAGGCTGGAACGCCACTAAGGGCTTCTCAAACGAAGTACCCCGATGCGACAGCCTGGACACTTGAGCCTGGTACTTACCAAGAATTACAATCAGATACGAATGGTTACACCCCCTTGCTGCTCAAAGACGCCAATGGGCGACCTTTGAAGTTCAGTGTCACATTGAAACTTAAAGACAAAGTTATAGCTGGTCCATATACCACAACTCTACCCGACTTGAGCAGTCTTCCCTTATACCTAGACAAGAGCAAAGAGCAGGAACGCCCGCGTCTTGACTTCCGATGATATCTGATGAACCAACTGTCAAGTTGGGATAGATAACAAAAATACACTACAGCACAGGACTGGGCGTGCTCGAGTGTCCCAGTCCTGCAATTGTTTATTGAGAACAGCACACTGTGCTGAATCTAGACATAGCTACAGCATGCGGGCGAACCAGAACAGGCTGAGGATGGCGCCGATGATGAGGAAGACCGCGCCGGCCGCGCTGAAGAACGCCGTCACCTCGGTCTTCTCCTCGATCCAACTCACCCGCGACGCCAGGTCCGAGTAAATCTTCTTGAGTTCGCTCGTCTGAGCCGCGTAGAAGTACTGGCCGTCGGTGGCCTGGGCGATGGCTTCCAGGGTCCGCTCGTCGAGTTCGACGCGCTGGCCCGTGCGGAGTTGGGGGGCCGCCCCGCGCTGGCCCACGCCGACGGTGTAGACCTTGATGCCCTCAGACCGCGCGCGCTCGGCCACCTGCGCCGGCGGCCGCCCCGCCTGCGACGCGCCGTCCGACAGCAGGACGATGATGGCCGGGCCGGGCTGGCCCTGGTCATCCAGCGGGCGTGTCGCCAACTGGTCGAGGGCCACGGCCAAGCCCTCGCCAATGGCCGTGCCGCCGTTGGCGTAGAGGCTGTCAATGGCCCGCTTCACCACGGCGTGGTCGCGCGTCAGGGGCGCGTTGAGGCTGGCGGCGATGTTGAAGCTCGCGACGCCCACCAGCATGTTCTCCGGCAGCGCCTCCACCAACGAGCGCGCCGCCTGTTTCGCGGCGTCCATGCGCGTGGGCCGCAGGTCGTCGGCCATCATCGAACCCGACACGTCCATGACAATCATGATCGAGGTCGTCTCGCGTGGGATGCGGACAATGGCCTCGGGCCGCGCCAGGCTGATGAGCAGGTTGGCGATGCCGAGCAGGAACAGGACGGGCGGGATGTGGCGCCGCAGCCCCGGCCCCTTGCCGACGACCTGGCCGAGCAGGGCCAGGTTGGTGAAGCGGACGGCGTACTGCCGCCGCCGCCACTGCATATAGACGTAGACGGCCATCAACACGGGTATCAGGCTGAGGCTCAGCAGGAGCCAGGGCCATTGAAACGTCACAAACAGCCTCCTCCAGACAACTTCGCGCGGGGCTAAAGCGCCCGCGCTAGGCAAGCGAAGCCCAAGGGGCTAGTCCGTTTGGCCCGCAGGGCTTTGCCTCAGTAGCCCAGGGGTTTAGCCCTGGGCGCAAACGTCCAGCTGCTTAGCTCTCCCCACTCAGCGCGCTGAGGCTCGTCGTGCCCAGGCCCGAGCGAGCGCCGCGCTGGAACTTGCGGGCGTTCAGGAAGCGAATCAGCACGGGCAGCAGGTCGCTGTCCGTGCTCAAGGTCAGTTCGTCCACCCCGCAGCGCACCAGGTCGGCGTGGATGGCCTCGGCCTGGGCCTGGGCGGCCTGACGGAACCGCTCGCGCAGCTTGCGGTCGCCCGTGTCCACGGTCAGTTGCGCGCCGGTCTCCGGGTCTTCCAGGGTGATCCAGCCCACGTCGGGCAGGTCACCCTCGCGCGGGTCGCTCAGCCGCACGGCGACGACCTCGTGGCGCTGGGCCAACTGGCCGAGGGGCCGCTGCCAGCCCGTCGGCACGAGGAAGTCGGACACGACGAGGACCAGGGAGCGGCGGCGCAGGATGGTGTACGCCTGGGCCAGGGCGGCGGCCAGGTCGGTCGGGGCGCGGCCCGCCTGGCGGGGCGTCTCGCGGATGCGCGACAGCAGCCCTAGCAGGTGGACGCGGCCCACGCCCGGCGGGACGACGCCCAGGGGCTTGTCGGCGAAGAGCACCGCGCCGATGCGGTTGCCGTTGCGGCCCAGCACCTGCCCGGCCACGCTGGCGAACTCCAGGGCGCGGTCGCGCTTTAAGCACTGCGCCGTGCCCCAGTCCACCGAGCCGCTCAGGTCCAGCACCAGCCAGGCGTCCAGGGCGCGCTCGACAAACGCCTCGCGGACGAAGGGGCGGTCGCTGCGGGCGGTGACGCTCCAGTCTATATGACGTACATCATCGCCCGGTTGGTACTCGCGGATTTCGGCCAGTTCCATGCCCGGCCCGCGCACGAGAGAGCGTTCCTCGCCGCCGAGATAGCGTGCCAGGGGACGCAGGATGGTCCAGTCCAGCCGGCGCAGCAGGGTGTCCATCTTCTCGCCACGGGCGAGAGGAAGGGGGGCGGGGGTCTCGTCAGGCGCGGGCGGGGGAGAAAAAATCCCCTCCAGCTTGTCCAGCCAGCTACGCCGCATTCCGGTCTCCCAGGTCAAGGCGCGGCGGGGGATACCGCTGCAGCAGGGCGCTGATGACGTGGTCGGGGGTGACGCCGTTGGCGATGCCGTCGTAGCTCATGACCAGGCGGTGGCGAATCACATCGGGGGCCAGGTCGGCCACATCGTAGGGCAGGACGTACTCGCGGCCCCGGACAAAGGCCAGGGCGCGGGCGGCCAGAATCAGGTTGATGGAGGCGCGGGGGCTGGCGCCGAAAGCGACGGCGGGCGCCCAGCGCTCCAGGTGGTGCTCCTTGAGCTTGCGCGAGGCGTTGACGAGCATGGCCGCGTAGGCCGTCACGCGCGGGTCAACATAAATGCGGTCCACCGTGTCCTGGAGGGCCAGCAACTGGTCCGGGTGGATGAGGGTGCGCAGGTTGACGGTGGGGCCGGTGATGCGGTCCACGACGACAATCTCGTCCTCGTAGGACGGGTAGTCCACCAGGACCTTGAACATGAAGCGGTCCAACTGGGCCTCGGGCAGCGGATAGGTGCCGTCGGACTCGATGGGGTTCTGCGTTGCCATGACCAGGAACGGGTTGGGAACGGTGTACGTCTCCTTGCCGATGGTGACCTGGCGCTCCTGCATGACTTCGAGCAGGGCAGACT
>CAZFUK010000356.1:4576-5741 GCA_964522005.1 uncultured Anaerolineales bacterium
TTGGCCGGGGCGCGGTTGATTTCGTCGGCCAGCAGCAGGTTGGCGAAGATGGGACCTAGCTCGGTGGTGAACTCGCCGGTCTTGCCGTTGTAGATGCGCGTGCCGACGAGGTCGGCCGGCACGAGGTCGGGGGTAAACTGGACGCGGCCAAACGAGCCGCCGATGACCTTGGCGAGTGACTTGATGGTGGCCGTCTTGGCGAGGCCGGGCACGCCTTCAAGGAGGACGTGGCCGCGCGCCAGCAGGGCGACCAGCAGGCGCTCCAGCAGCTTGTCCTGGCCGACGATGAGCCGCTTCAGCTCAAAGAGGATGTGCTCGATGAGCGCTGGCGAGGCGACGTTCGGGTCGAACGGCTGCGACGGCGCCTTGGGAACCTGAGATGTCATGCACTAACTCCTGGATAGAATAGCGTGGGACTCTAAGTATGACGACCCCATGTGAGAGTTGTCTGAGGGTTGGCTGAGAGCAGCCTAAGAAAAGAGTAGCCGGGAAGGGGGAAATGGGCAAACCGGGACGGGCGGGTTTTTAACCCCGCCGCACCGGCAGCAGGACCGTCATCGTCGTCCCGCGCCCGACCTCGCTCTGCACCTGGACCCGCCCGCCGTGGGCCTGGACGATCTCGCGCACAATCGCCAGCCCCAGCCCGCTGCCGCCGTCGCTGGCTCGCGCGCGGTCGCCTCGGTAGAAGCGTTCGAAGACCCGCGCCTGGTCCTCGCGGGGGATGCCCGGCCCCGTGTCGCGCACGCTGATCGCGACCACCTCCGGCCCGGCCGCCGCGCTCAGTTCGACCTGGCCGCCGGCTGGGGTGTACTTGACGGCGTTGTCGAGCAGGTTGTTGACGACCTGCTCCAGGCGGTTGGCGTCGCCCAGCACGGGCGGCAGGGCGTCGGGCAGGCGGGTGATGAACTCCAACTGCGCGCCCTGCGCCCGCTCGCGCGCTGTGTTGGCGGCGATGGCAAGCAGGGGTAACAGGTCCACCGGGGCGCGCGCCAACTGCGCCACGCCGCCCTGGAGCCGCGCCAGGTCCAGCAACTGGCCGATGAGCCGCCGCATGCGGTCCGACTCGGCGTAGATGATGCCGCCCGCCTTGGCGTAGTCTTCAGGCGTTGTCAGCGAGCCGTCCACCATGGCCTGGGCGAAGCCCTGGACGGAGGTGAGCGGCGTC
>CAZFUK010000357.1:0-5731 GCA_964522005.1 uncultured Anaerolineales bacterium
GTAGCGTTGGACGGCCTGGGCGGCCAGGTCGCCGTAGGGCATGGGGTGGCGTACCGCGACGACGCGCTGGCCCGCTTCACGCAGGAGTTGGACGACGCGGCGGCTCGTCTGGCTCTTGCCGCTGCCGGTGCGGACGGCGCACACGGCGATGACGGGGCGGCTGGAGTGGAGCAGCGTGCTCTTGGGGCCGAGCAGGCAGAAGTCCGCGCCCGCCGCCAGCGCCGCCGAGGCGCGGTGCATGACGAGTTCGTGGGGCACGTCGCTGTAGGCGAACACGACGCGGTCCACGGCGAGGTCGCGGATGAGGTTGGTCATCTGTTGTTCGGGATAGATGGGGATGCCCTGGGGGTAGAGGGGGCCGGCGAGGGCGGCGGGGTAGGCTCGCTCGGCGATGCCGGGAATCTGGGTGGCCGTGAAGGCGACGACCTCGTAGGCCGGGTTGTCGCGGAAGTGGGCGTTGAAGTTGTGGAAGTCGCGGCCGGCGGCTCCCAGAATCAACACACGTGTGCGCGTCATTGCGCCTCTCCTATTCAGGTGTACTAGCCGATAAAAACGTAGCGGTCCCACTCCTATCTACGGATGTGGGACCGCTACGGTGTGGCGGAGGGGGAGGGATTTGAACCCTCGACGGAGGTTTAAGCCCCCGTAGGCGCTTAGCAGGCGCCCGCACTAGACCTGGCTATGCGACCCCCCCAGGTACTGGTAGGTATTATACTCCATTTTAAGCGGAAGTCAAGGCGGAGGGAGAGGGATTCGAACCCCCGATGGGCACAGGTCCCATAGCGGTTTTCAAGACCGCCGCAATCGTCCACTCTGCCATCCCTCCCGGCAAGGGTTAGACGACCCGGTAGAGCCGGTCTTACCCCTTGACAACGCGCCAACCACCCCATTTCCTGGTGGGCTAGAGACCTGACAGGTTTCTGAAAACCTGTCAGGTCTGCCACCCCGCTAACTGCGGGTAGCCAAAGCCTACGCCATCTGCCGGACGCGGTCCATGCGCTCGATGATGGCCGTGGCGAACTCGGACGTGCGGACCTCCTTCGCGCCCTCCATCTGCCGCGCGAAGTCGTAGGTCACGATCTTGTCCTTGACCGTCTCGGTGTAGGCCGCCGTGATCAGGTTGGCCGCCTCGCGCCAGCCGATGTACTCGAGCATCATGACGCCGGAGAACAGCAGCGAGCCGGGGTTGACCTTGTCCTGGTTGGCGTACTTGGGCGCGGTGCCGTGGGTCGCCTCGAACACGGCCAGGCCGTCGCCGATGTTGCCGCCCGGCGCGATGCCGACGCCGCCCACCTCGGCCGCGATGGCGTCCGACAGGTAGTCGCCGTTGAGGTTGGGCGTGGCGATGACGTCGAACTCGTCGGGGCGCAGCAGCATCAGCTGGAACATGATGTCGGCGATGCGGTCCTTGAGGACGATCTTGCCGGCCGGCTGCTTGCCGCCGTACTGCGACCACAGCTCATCCTCGGTGATGGTCACGTCGCCAAACTCCTCCTTGCCCAGCTCGTAGCCCCAGTTGCGGAACGCGCCCTCGGTGAACTTCTGGATGTTGCCCTTGTGGACGAAGGTGACGCTCTTGCGGTCGTAGTCAATGGCGTACTGGATGGCCTTGCGCACCAGGCGCTTGGTGCCGAACTCGCTGATGGGCTTGATGCCGACGCCGCAGTTGACGTCGCTCAGCAAGCGGGCGCCCATCTCGCGCTGGAGGAAGTCAATGACCTTCTGCGCTTCGGGGGTACCGGCCTTGTACTCGATGCCGGAGTAGACGTCCTCGGTGTTCTCGCGGAAAATGACCACGTCCACCTTGTCCGGCTCGCGCAGCGGGCTGGGCACATTGGGGTAGTGGCGCACGGGGCGCACGCAGGCATACAGGTCGAGTTCCTGGCGCAGGGCGACGTTGAGGCTGCGGAAGCCGCCGCCGACGGGCGTGGTCAGGGGGCCTTTGATGGACACGACCACTTCCCGCAACGCCGCGAGCGTCTCCTTGGGGAAGTAGTCGCCGTAGACGTTGTACGCCTGCTCGCCGGCGTAGAGCTGCATCCAGGCGACCTTGCGCTGGCCGCCATACGCCTTCTCCACCCCCGCGTCCCAGATGCGGAGCGAGGCCCGGGTGATGTCCGGGCCGATGCCGTCCCCCTCGAAGTAGCCGAGGATCGGTCGGTCCGGCACGATCAGTTTTCCATTCTCGTAGCGAATCTTTTCCCCGTCGCTGGGGAGGGTGACAGGTTGTTCCCCCTTTGTGGCTTCCCTCCTGGAGGTTTAGAACGTTGGGGGTTGTGCTTTGTCCTTATTCCGGACAGAAATACGAAATACGCACTACGCACTACGAAATTACGCATCACGCAGTAGGGCCGGGCAACAAGGGCCGCCCCAGGTCGCGGGCGACGCGCTCACGCACGGCGAGGTCATTGATGTCGAGAAGCTGGCCGGTGACGTCTCGCGCGGCGGACGTACACAGCCAGAGGATGAGTTCGGCGGGTTCACGGGGGTCGCGCAGTTCACCGCGCTCATGGAAGCCGTGGAAGCGGCTGACCGACGGGAACTGGTCCGGGGTCAACTGGCGAATATCGGCCTGCATGCGGGTATCGGTCACGCCGGGATAGACGGCGTTGACGCAGATACCGTGGGTTTGGGCTTCGACGGCCAGGATGCGGGTGAACTGGTCCAGCGCCGCTTTAGACGAGCTATAGGCCGTCCAGCCCACGGTGGTGGAGGTGGGGCGGGCAGCCCCGGAGGAGACGTTGATGATGCGGCCCGCGCCTTCCTCGATCATGAGGGGGAGGACGGCGTGGCACAGGCGGTAGACGCCGATCAGGTTGACGTGGATCGTATAGGCCCACTCGTCGGGGTCCACTTCCCAGGCCAGGCCGACGGGCTGGAGCAGGGCGGCGTTGTTCACCAGGATGTCTATCGTGCCGAACTCGTCCACCGCTGCCTCGACCACCTTGCGCACGTCGTCGGGCATGGCGATGTCGGCCACGATGCCCAGCGCGTTCGCGCCCAACGCGTTGAGCGCGCGGGCCGTCTCGTGGACCTCCCGCCCGCTCCGCGCCGTGACCACGACGTTGACGCCGTGGCGCGCCAACTCCTCGGCGGCCGCCCGGCCAATGCCGCGCCCGCCACCGGTAATCAGAGCCGTTTGTCCGGCCAGGGTATGAGGCATAACTTGCCAGTCCCATTCTACGCGAGAGGTCGCGGCGCGAGCTAGGCCGGCGCGACCTCGGAGACCGTCTTTGTCTCCGCCGGGGTGACGGGAATCCGTCCCTCGGCCCGCAGGACACACTTGAGCGAACTGATGGCGACTTCCAGCATCCCGTGGTCCGGCTGTCGCGTCGTCAGGTGCTGCAGGGCCAGGCTGGGGGTAATCAGCCAGCGAATCAGCCGGTTGGTGGTGTAGCGCTTGGCGCTGAAGCGGATGAACTCGTAGGCCAGGCCGGCGATGACGGGAATCAGGGCTACGCGCGAGACGAGCCGCCAGATCAGCGGCGGCTGGCCGAGCAGACCGAACACCAGGATGGAGATGACCATGACCACCAGGAGGAAGCCCGTGCCGCAGCGCGGGTGGAGCAGCGAGAAACGCGCCACCGCCTCGGGTGTCAGGTCCGCGCCCGCCTCGTAGGCGTTGATGGTCTTGTGCTCCGCGCCGTGGTAGGCGAAGACGCGCTGGATGTCGGGCAGGCGGCCAATCAGGATGATATAGACCAGGAAGAAGGTCAGGCGGATGACACCTTCCAGCAGGTTGCTGAGTATGCTGCCCGTACCCAGGAAGCGGTCGGCCAGGTGGGTCAGCAGCACGGGCGCCAGGAAGAAGATGCCCACGCCAAAGGCCAGCGACAGCGCCACCGTGCCCCACGCCACCGGCCCCTGGAACGAGGCGTTCTGGTCGCCGCCCTCTTCCTCGGTCAGCGCGATGTTGGCCGACCACATCAAGGCGCGCACGCCCAGGCCCAACGCGTCCCACAGCAGCGTCAGCCCGCGCACAAAGGGCAGCTTGCCCCAGGCGCTGGTGTAGATTGGCGCGGTCAGCGGCTCCTCATGCACCACAATCTCGCCCTGCGGGTTGCGCACCGCGACCGCCGCGTGCTTGGCCCCGCGCATCATGACCCCTTCGATCACAGCCTGCCCACCATAGTTAAACTCTGCCACATGTACCTCACCTAGAGACGAAAGACGGAAGACGAAGGACCAAGGACCAAGGACCAAGGAGACAGCCCATTTGGTCCTCGGTCCTTCGTCCTTGGTCCCACTACCCACCACCCACCAAGGACTTAACTAGCATCATTATACTCATGACTGCCACATTGGGCAATCAAATTTGGGACACGCCAAACCAGCCCCTTGACAAGCGGCCCTCCTTCTGCTATGCTTTTACGTGATGCTACGTCTTGCTCGCTCATTATCCGTCGTCTTCTTCAGAGGGCGGCTACGAGAAGGGGGCCGCGTGGTGAACGTGTACCGTCGGTGGCTTGTCCTGTTGGGCCTGGGGCTGACCCTGGCCGCGTTGGGCGCCTGCGCCGCGCAGCCGGCCGCCGTCGCGCCTGTGCCCAGCCCGACGCCCATCCCAACCTCCGCCAGTCTGAACGTCGTGGGCGGCAAGCAGACCAAGAATCTGACCTGCGAGAGCCAGACGGCGTCGGACCTGGCGAAGTTCTGGGGCAAGCAGGTGGGCGAGATTGAGTTCTTCAACAAGCTGCCCCGCTCCGATAACCCGTATAAAGGCTTCGTCGGCTCGCCCGACGCGCCGCCCGGCAGCCTGCCGCCCAATGGCTACGGCGTCTACGCCGAGCCGGTCGCCCAGACCCTACGCGGCTTTGGCTTGGAGGCCGAGGCGCACTCCAAGAAGGGCATCAACTGGCTGCGTCAGGAGTTAGCGGCCGGCCGCCCGGTCATGGTCTGGGCCACCTACGGGTTCAAGGAGAATCCCGTCAAGACGTACAAGACGCGCGACGGCCAGGAAGTTCCCATTGTGCAGTACGAACACTCCTTCCTGGCGGTGGGCTACGACGCCGACGGCATTAGCGTCATTGACCCCCTCGACGGACAGCGCAAGACCTTCCCGTATGCGGAGTTCTATCGCGGCTGGTCGCTGCTGGACCAGATGGCCGTGACGGCCCGGCTGCCTATCCCGGCGCGCAGCTCCACCTCGCCGGTCACATCGTCGCCCGTGCCCGCGACACCGCCGCTCTGGATTCCGCTGCTGGCCCTGGCCCTGCTGGCCCTCGGTCTGCTTGGACTGCGGTCGCGGTCTGTCCCGCGCGGCGCGGTACGCCTGGCGCACACCGCCGACGTGCCTATGGCTCGTCCCGCCGCCCGCCGTGCCCGCCCTCCGGTTCTCCGCCTGCCGTCGCTGGGTCAGTCGGCGCGTGTGCCGTCGTCCCTGATGGGCCGCGCCGCCTCGGCCGCCGCGTCGCCCCTCATGCGCCCCTTGCCGCTGGCGGTGGCCGGTCTGGTCGTGGGCCTTGCCCTCACGCTCTGGCTCAACGCCGCCAGCACCTGCCTGACCTTGCCCATCCTGGGCGTGAGCGCGGGCGGTGGCTTCTGGCTCGGCCTGTGGGCGCAGTCCCTGGCCGGCCAGGCTCAACGCTGAGAAAGACAATCACCCTACCCCCCGCCCAACTGCCGATGTCACCCTGACGTCGGCAGTTGCCTTTGGCCTGATTTGTGCCGCGCCGCCCCCGCGATTATAGTTTGCCCTGAAGACTCCAATCATTAATCATCAATCGTCAATCGT
>CAZFUK010000358.1:0-5730 GCA_964522005.1 uncultured Anaerolineales bacterium
GCCGAGTTCCTGTTTGACGACGAGGACGCCCTGGTGCGGCTGGACATGAGCGAGTACCAGGAGCGGCACACCGTCGCCCGCCTCATCGGCGCGCCGCCGGGCTACGTCGGCTACGAGGAGGGCGGCCAGTTGACCGAGGCGGTGCGGCGTCGGCCCTACTCCGTCGTCCTGTTTGACGAGATCGAGAAGGCCCACGTCGAGGTGTTCAACGTCCTGCTCCAGATTCTGGACGACGGGCGGCTGACCGACAGCCAGGGGCGCACGGTCAACTTCAAGAACACCGTCATCATCATGACGAGCAACATCGGCAGCCAGCGCATGATGGAGATGGAGCGCACGGGCATGCCGTGGGAGGCGGTCGAGAACCGCGTGACCGAGGAGCTGCGGCAGCACTTCCGCCCCGAGTTCCTCAATCGCGTGGACGACATCATCATCTTCCGCCCGCTGAGCCGCGAGCAGTTAACCGAGATTGTGGACATCCAACTCCGGCGGCTGCGCGGGTTGCTGGCCCAGCGCCACATCGAGTTGGACCTGAGCCAGGCCGCCAAGCTCAAGCTGGCCGAGGAGGGCTTCGACCCGGTCTACGGCGCGCGGCCCCTCAAGCGGGTCATCCAGCGCCGCTTGCAGGACGCGCTGGCCCTCCAGTTGCTCCAGGGCCAGTTCACCGACGGCGACACGATTCACGTCGATGTGGACGGCAGCGGCAGCTTCACGTTTAGCAAGGCGGGTGAGCCTGTGCCTGCCTAAACGCCAGGGAAATGGACCTAACAGCGAAAATTCGCCGCACAGCGCGACGGATTTTCGCTGTTGGTGTTGTATATATAGTAAGGTCGAGTCCGCACGGCCTACGCGTCGTTAGGACAGGTCGTCTGCTGCTACCAAGCGAGGGCCCTATGGCCGTCAAGCCGTCCTTTGAGGATACGCTCCTGTTGCGCCGGCTCAAAGCCGGAGAGACGGAGGCGCAGGAGGCCTTTGTCGAGCAGTATAGACCGCTCCTCGAGCGGAACCTGCGCACCCTGGCCGCGAGCCAGCCGGCCCATATCCCCCAGGACGTGTGCGCCGCCATCGTGGACGACGCCGTCTCCCACGCCTTCACCCAGTTCTTCAAGCGGCTCGACTATATTGACGAGGCCAACAACTTCCTCGGCTTTCTGGCCGTCACGGCCGTCCGCTATGCCCGGGATGCTTTCGAGCAGGCCCAGCAGCGCTACGACCGCGAGAAACCCTGGCCCTCGCTCGCCGACGCCGACCACGACGGGGTTAAGGACTATCCGGGACCCCAGCACGAGCAACCCGAGAACCACCTCCTCTACCTTGAGGCCATGGCCGAACTGGAGCGCGCCGTGGATGTGCTCCCCGACGCCCAGGGCATGGTGATACGGCTGCTCACCCAGGGGCTGAGCACCGCCCAGATCGCCCACGCCTTGGGGCTGAGCGAAGACGCGACGGAAAGCCTCATCCGCCGCGCGCGAATCAAGATTGTCGAGCACATCGTCCGCCAACTCCAACTGCAGGGCCTATCCGCGCCGGGGGTCACCACCGCGTTAGGCCTGAGCAAAACAGGACCCAAGAGCCCTCTCCGTGGTCTGGTGGAAAAACTCTTGGGCCACCGCCGCTCCCCGTCTTTACACATAGAGACAAAACCTGGGCGGCCAACGGGGAGGAATACGCGATGAAAGAGCTGTTTACCGCCCTGTTGAGGGAGCCTGGGGCGTGGGACGACCTGGTGGAGATTCTGCGCACGTTGCGCCAGGGGGGGCAGGAGCGCCAGGCCAACCAGTGGCTGGCCGAAGCCATTCGGGAGGCGCCCGATCTCAGGTCACGCTTTACCCTGTGGATGCGGGAGGAGATCAGCGCCCAGTGGCCCGCCGAGGAGGCCGAGTACTACGAGGCGGCCCTGACCCAACTCCTGCCCGTGCCTACCCCTACCAGCGACTGGGCGCTCCCCGTCCGCGAGGCCCGCGCGACGATCATGGCCGACCTGGAACGCTGCCTGCTCGCCGACACCCCCAACCCCCATGAGATGCGCCTCCACCTACAACGCCTGGCTCTGCACCGTTATCTCCGCGAGGGGGATGTCATGGGGCTGTATCAGCTTCGCGAGCTGCTGCCGCTGGAACCGCCGGTCGAGAAATCCTTGCGCGAGTTGCAGGCGACCACGGGCGCGCCACTATCAGGCCTGGCCGAGTTGCTCGGCTCCTCGGACACCTAACCGGCCGGCTAACTCGCCTGCGCCATTTTCAGATAAGAGGGAATGGGACCCAAGCCCTGGGGAGGGGGAATGGCCCAGCAGATTGTCTGGCTGGATAAGGATCACGACTTCTTGACGCCCCTCATGCGTCCCCTACAGCTCGACGGTTATCGCATTCTGCCCCTCCGCACCGTCGCCGACGCCCTCATCCATCACGCCGCCCTGCAAAGCTGTGACTTGCTCGTCCTCGACCTGTTGCTGCCCACTGGGGGAGCGCAGTTGGGAGGACAGGACCACTATGCCGGCCGCGCCCTGCTGCGGCACCTGCGGGTGGTCTACGGCTTTGACCGGCCGGTGATTGTCTGCACCGTCGTCACCAAGTCCGACGTGCTGGCCTCGCTGGCGGGGCTGGGGGTGGATCGGGTGTTGAACAAGTTGGAGGTGACCGCCGCACGCCTGAAACAAGAGGCAGACGCGGTCTGGGAGGAGCGCCGAAAAGCAGCCGTCAGAGGGCGGAGGTAACCGAGGCCTACCTTGAGGCGCAATCCAAGCAGCCCCTAGCCCAATTATACGCTGGACCACCCAGCCTATCAACCGAGGGCCGCAGAGCGGGCAAGCCGCTTGCCTCCCGGCACCGTCTTTGCTATCTCTCTCCCTCCGAAGGAAACTCACGGGGAGGCGGAGGGAGGTCACCATGGAGGAGACGAAGTACGACCTGCTGGTCATTGGGTCTGGGCCGGCCGGGCAGCGCGCCGCTATCCAGGCGGCCAAGCTGGGCAAGCGCGTGGCGATTGTGGAGCGCAAGGCCGTCGTCGGCGGGGTGTGTATCAACACGGGCACCATACCGAGCAAGACACTGCGCGAGGCCGTCCTCTACCTGACGGGCTACCGCGAGCGTGGGCTGTACGGCGCGGCGTACACCGTCAAGCAGGACATCACCATCTCCGACCTGCTGTTCCGCGCCAACCACGTCATGAGCCACGAGATTGACGTCATCCGCGCCCAACTCCTGCGCAACCGGGTCGAAGTCATCTCGGCCGAAGCGTCCTTCCTCGACCCGCACACCGTCCGGCTGGCCTACGTCGGCGGGGGCGGCTACCGCGACGTCACCGCCGACTACATCGTCATCGCCGTCGGCACCAACGCCACCCAGGACCCCCACATCCCCTTTGATGGCTGCACCATCTTCATCAGCGACGACATCCTGCGCCTCGACCACCTGCCGCGTACCCTGGCCGTGGTCGGCGCCGGCGTCATCGGCCTGGAGTACGCCAGCCTCTTCGCTGCCCTGGGGGTCAAGGTCACGCTGGTGGACAAGCGCGACCGCCTCCTCTCCTTTGTGGACGGCGAGATCATGGACACGCTGGCCTACCACCTGCGCGAGAACCGCGTGACGCTGCGGCTGGGCGAGGAGGTCCAGAGCATCGAGCCGGTCAAGGACGAGCGCGGCGAGCGGGTCAAAATCCACCTCGAAAGCGGCAAGCAGATCATCACCGAGAAGGCGCTCTACAGCATCGGCCGCACCGGCGCGACGGACGCCCTGAACCTGCCGTCCGCTGGCGTGGAAGCCGACGACCGGGGGCGGATCAAGGTCAACGAGACGTATCAAACCTGCGTGCCGCACATCTACGCCGTGGGCGATGTCATCGGCTTCCCCAGCCTGGCCTCGACTTCGATGGAGCAGGGGCGGCTGGCGGCGGCCCACGCCTTCGGCCTCAATGCCCCCTGCCGCCCGGACCTGTACCCCTACGGTATCTACACCATCCCGGAGATTTCGACCGTCGGCAAGAGCGAGGAGGAGTTGACCAAGCAGGACATCCCCTACGAGGTCGGCAAGGCGTGGTACCGCGAAATCGCGCGCGGCCAGATTCTCGGTGATACCAACGGCCTGCTCAAGCTCCTGTTTCACCTGGAGACGCGGGAACTGCTGGGCGTCCACATCATTGGCGAGGGCGCGACAGAACTGGTCCACATCGGCCAGGCGGCCCTGACGTTCAAGGGCACGATTGACTACTTTGTGAACACCGTATTCAACTACCCGACACTGGCCGAGTGCTACAAAGTCGCCGCCTTTGATGGCATCAACCGGCTGGGGCTGTAGATTTTTGCGATTTCACCCCGCTACCCCTCTGTAAACTTTGCTACAGTGGCCTACCACTTGCAAACGAGGAGTCAGACTATACGCGATGGCTCCCGGCAGGGTAGAAAGAGGGTGGGTATGGCGGTCCCTACACCGCAACTGGCGACCCGTGTTATCACGTGGCTCGCCAACGCGCGCGCCACGCGGCTGCGCAACATTCGCAACGTCTGGGTAGACGGCATCGGCGTCGGGATCGTGTCGGGCGTCGCCAGCTTCCTCTCGGTGTTCTTGATTCGCCTGGGCGCATCGAGCTTCATGGTCGGCCTGCTGACGGCCATGCCCGCCCTGGCCGGCATGCTGCTCGCCATTCCGGTGGGGCGCTTCCTCGAACGGCAAGCCAACATCGTGCCCTGGTACTCGCGGGCGCGCTTCTGGGTCTTTTCGTCCTACGCCCTGACCGGCCTGGTCCCCTTTATCTTCCGCGACCAGGCCCCGATTGTCATCATCCTCATCTGGGCCGTGGCGACCATCCCGCAAACCCTGGTCAACGTGGCCTTCACCGTCGTGATGGGCGCGGTGGCGGGGGCGCGCTACCGCTTCCAGGTCATGAGCGGTCGCTGGTCGCTACTCGGGCTGACGCAGGCCGTCATGGTCGCCCTGGTCGGCCTCTTCCTGGACCGCGTGGCCTTTCCGATCAACTATCAACTCGTGTTCATCGTGTCGTTTGTCGGCGGCCTGCTGAGCCTGCACTTCTCCAGACAGATCGAACTGCTCGAACGCGACCTCGACGCCGAGGCGGCGCGGCAGAGCGAAACTGGACTGAGCAGCTACCTGGCGACGCTGCGCCAGCACCCGGCCTTTATGCGCCTGCTGGCGACCCAGTTTGTGTTCCGCTTCGGCCTGGCGATGGCGATTCCGCTGTTCCCGCTCTATTGGGTGCGCACGCTTCAGGCGTCGGACGCGGCCATCGGCCTGATCAACACCATCCAGGGCGCGGTGCTCCTGGTGGCCTACTTCATCTGGGTGCGGCTGGCCAAGGCGCGTAGCGAGCGCTTCGTCCTGCTGGTCACCAGCTTTGGCCTCGTTCTCTACCCGCTGCTGACCGCGCTCACGCCGAGCGTCCAGCCGCTGTACTTCTATGCCGCGCTGGCCGGTCTGTTCATGGCCGGCACCGACCTGGTCCTGTTCAACGCCCTGCTGGCTGCGTGCCCCGAGGAGAGCCAGGCCAGCTTCATCGGCATGCACCAGACGGTGACCAACGCCGCGATTTTCTTCGCGCCGCTCCTGGGAACGTTCCTTGGGGAGCGGCTGGGTATCGGCCCCGCGCTGCTGGTGGCCGCGGGACTGCGCCTGGCGGCCTTTGGGCTGTTCTACGTGATGCGGGTGGGCCAGGAGGAGATGTGCGAGACGGGGGTGGAGCCGGCCGAGGACAACGTGGTGGAGCTGCGGCCTGAGGCCG
>CAZFUK010000359.1:0-4400 GCA_964522005.1 uncultured Anaerolineales bacterium
GGCCGGCGCGCCCCCCACAGCGCCGCCCACCGCTGCCCCGGCCGCTCCTACGGGCCAGGCCAACGCCCCCACGGGTGCGGCGACGCCCGAGCCGGACATCGTCCAGCGGCTGAGCGCCCAGCCGCCGGGCCGTGACCTCTACCAGTTGACCGAGCAGCTCAAGAAGGTGCCCGGCCCCATCCCCCGCAACCTGAACCGCGTGCCTGAGCCGTACAAGGTGGGCGACCGCCGCACGTTCTGGGTAGGCGAGCAGTCCAAGAACCGCTACTACGAGACCGTCGCCACGCTGCGCTACTCGACCGACGTGGTCTACATGTGGGTCGAGGACGGCGTCAACATCAGCGACGACGCGATTCGGCGCTCGGCCGACATCTTCACCCAGAAAATCTACCCCACGGTGCGGCGGGTATTTGGCGAGGAGCCTAGCCCCGGCATTGACGGCGACAAGCACCTGCACATCCTCAACGGCAAGATTCCCGATGTGGGCGGCTACTTCTCCAGCGCCGACACCTACCCGACGGCCATCAACCCCTACAGCAACCAGGCCGAGATGTTCTATATCAACGTGGATAGCTACCCGGTCGGCACGGCGGGCTACGAGGGAACCATCGCCCACGAGTTCCAGCACATGGTCCACCACAACTCCGACTCGGGCGAGACGAGTTGGATCAACGAGGGGCTATCCGAACTGGCGGCGCGGCTGACCGGCTATGGCGGCTCGCGCTTCGCCCAGGGCTTCACCGCCCAGCCCAACATCCAGCTCACCACCTGGCCGGATTACGAGCAGTCGGGACCGCACTACGGCGCGGGCTACCTGTTCGCCAGCTACACCTACGACCGCTTTGGCGAGCAGTTCATCCACGACCTGGTGGCCGAGAAGGCCCACGGCGTCCAGGGCTACGAGAATGTCCTCAAGAAGGACCAGCCGGGCCTGACCTTCGAGGACGTGTTCAAGGACTGGACCATCGCCAACTACCTGGACGACCCCAAGGCCGCCAATGGCCGCTATGGCTATCCCGACATTGACATCAAGATCAGGACCAAGCTGGCGCTCGAAGGCAAGGGCCAGACGCACGAGGGCGAGATCAGCCAGTACGGCGCGGAGTACATCCGCCTGACCGGCCGCGCGCCCATGACCCTCCAGTTCGAGGGCGCCACGACCGTCCAACTCATCCCGACGACGGCGCAGGAGGGGCAATACTTCATGTGGTCGAACCGGGGCGACGTGATGACGACCAGCCTGACGCGCGAGTTTGACCTGACCCGGCTCCAGAAGACGACGCTCCAGTTCTCGGCCTGGTACAACATCGAGAAGGACTACGACTACGCCTACGTCGAGGTCTCGGCCGACGGCGGCAAGACCTGGGACACGCTCAAGACGACGACCTCCACCGATAGCAACCCCGTCGGCGCGTCCTACGGCTGGGCCTTCACGGGCGACAGCGTCCAGGAGGACTACCCGCAGTGGAGCGAGGAGACGGGCGACCTGACCCCCTACGCCGGCAAGAAGGTCCTGGTCCGCTTCCAGATGATCACCGACGACGCCGTCAGCCACAACAACCTCGCCCTGGACAACGTGCGCATCCCCGAACTCAACTACCGCGAGGGCTTCGAGGGCGGCGACGGTGGCTGGAAGTCGGAGGGCTGGACCCGGACGAACACGCTCCTGCCCCAGCGTTACCTGCTCCAGCTCATCGAGGTACGCCAGGATGGGCCGCAGGTGCGCCAGATTCCAGTCGGGCCGGACGGCAAGGCGCGCATCGAGGTGGCGGGCCTGGGCCGCGACTACTCCGAGGCCGTCCTCGTCGTCTCCGGCGCGGCGCCCGTCACAACCCAGAAGTCCAAGTACAGCGTGCGCGTCGAGTAACCCAGTTTGCCCTGGCTGTTTGTCCTGCTCACCCTGGCGCTGACGTCGGCCCTGGCCTACTTCACCTACCGCAGCGCGCAGATTTTGCCGACGCTGCCGCCCGACGCCAACGTTGTCCTGTCGCTGCCCGACGTAGTCACGCGAGCGGCGCTGTGCCTCATCTGTGTGGGGCTGGGCCGCTTGAGTGGCGTCGGCTCCGAGCCGCTCGGCTGGTCGCCCCCGGCTCGTGCGCAAGACGCCCTGCTGGGCGTGGGGCTGGGGGTCGTGGGCGCGGTCGTCCTCTTTCCCGTGACCCAGTGGGCCGCCCGCCGCTTCGGCCCGAGCGCGTATTCCGACCTGCTGCTGCGCTTCGTCGTCCCGCGTACCCCGCGCCAGTGGCTGCTGACGCCGCCCGTCTTCGCCCTGGCCGTCCTGCTCGAAGAACTCTGGTTCCGCTCGCTGCTGCTCGGCGCCATGAGCCGGGTGCTGGCCGTCTCGCTGGGCGCGTCGGACCGCCTGCTCCTCCCCCTGCTCGTCCTCCTGGGCGCGGCGCTGTTCGGCTGGCTCCACGCGCCGCAGGGCTGGCTGGGCATGCTTCTGGCCGCCCTGCTGGGCCTGGGTCTGAGCCTCCTCTTCCTGGCCCGCCAAAGCCTGCTTGCTCCGTTCCTGGCCCACTGGGTCTTCAACCTGCTCCAGCTCGTCCGCGCGGCGCGCTTGCGGGATTGGCCTAGGGGAGCTTGACGGTAGTTCAATATGGGGTTATGCTTGACTAGATAATTCGCCAGGCGAGGGAGTTATGACAATTACACTGGAACTAACGCCCGAACTTGAGACACAACTACGAGCCGAAGCAAAAAGAGCGGGCTTGGATGAGAGCGAGTATGTTCTTCACACCCTTCAGGAACGGCTGCGGTTGGCGCGTCAGGCTGCGCCTCTTTCGCCCGTAGAAACGGAGCTACTTCAACACATTAATCTGGGCCTCTCGGAGGCCAGTTGGCAACGGTATCATGAGCTTATCGCCAGGCGTCGCGCTGAGACACTTACACTCAGCGAGCAACAGGAACTGATTGGGCTTTCGGATCAGATTGAAGAGGCCAATGTTCGCCGTATCGAAGCCCTGATTGAACTGGCGCGGCGACGAGGCATGCCGCTCGAAGCGCTTATGCGTCAGTTGGGCATTAAGGGGTCCTTCGATGCCTGAACTGCCTCTTACGAAGAGGCAGCGTGAAGCGATCTTTCAACGCGCTCGAAGCTCCTGCGAGTATTGCCTCTCGCAAGCAGAGTATTCTCCTGACCCCTTCTCCATCGAGCATATTGTCCCCCAGGTTAGAGGAGGCTCTCATCAGCTGGATAATCTAGCTCTTTCGTGCCAGGGCTGTAATAATCGCAAATACACGGCGACCCAGGCTCTCGATCCTATTACCGGTGAGTTCGTACCCCTGTATCATCCGCGCCGTGACCATTGGGCGGAGCACTTTGCCTGGAGTGATGACTGTCTGCTACTGATGGGATTGACGCCCACAGGGCGAGCGACCATTGAGAAACTGGCGCTCAACAGACCGGGGGTAATTAACTTACGTCGTCTGCTGAGGCTCAGTGAAAAGCACCCTCCACCTACTTCCGAGGAGTAAACCAGAGATTGCTGGATATTCACACAAACTTACTTGTTAGAGCCTTGACATCGTAGAACATATGAGCTAAAATAGGGTAGGCGGCCTGGAGGGGACCCTCTCCACGCCGCCTGTTCTTATCTCGGTCATCTAGTTCTCTACTAGGCTCAATGTCAGATGGAGAAGGCCGTGCCTCGCCCCCGCAAGTTCGTGAGTCCGATCAACAAGACGGTCACCCTGGAAGAGACCGAACTCCGCGCTATCAAAGACGAAGCCCGCCGCCAGGGCGAGTCGACCAGCGCGCTTATCCGGCGTTTATTACTGACAGCACTGGGGGTAAAACCCACAGACACACCGCCGCCACCGCGTGACAGGTGATGCTGACCGCCAGGCCGTAGCGCTCGGCAATCACGCCGTAGAGCAGGCCGAAGACGGCCATAATCAGCACGATGGCGGTCAGGACGGCGGGGAAGCCGACGGCGGTGGGCAGGTAGAAAATCAGCCCCGCGACGCCGTACAGCAGCGCCGCCAGCCCAAGGCCGGCGCTCGGCTGGAGCAGGCCGCGAAAGTAGACGCCTTCGACCACGGGCGCTACCAGGGCCAGCCGCAGCAGAAGCTGCTCGGCGCGGATGGGACCGTAGAGCCGTTCGGCGGTGGCGGTCAGGGCGCTGGGCAGGAGGAAGGCGAGCGGCAGGCCGATGACCAGCCCGAACACGACGCCCCGCCCTAGCTCGCCCAGGCTCAGCTTGAAGCGGTTGGCCCGCCCGGCGGCCAGCACCAGGCTGCCCACCAGGAGTATCCCCCATAGCAACAGGCCGCGCGTCTCCTGGGCCAGGCTCCACGTGCCGAGGCCAATGGCGACGAAGACGAGGTAGACCAGGACGGCGGGAATCGCCTGGCGCGGGGAGACGCCGCGCTGGCGGGGCGAGCGCTTCTTGCGCCGC
>CAZFUK010000359.1:4500-5727 GCA_964522005.1 uncultured Anaerolineales bacterium
GGCCTAGGCGTGGACCGGCTCCAGCACGCGCTGGAAGACGGCCAGGGCCGCGTCAATGTCCTCGGCGGTGATGCCGTAGTGGGTGACGGCGCGGATGCGGCCGCCATAGAAGGCCGACACCAGCACGCCCTCCTCCCGCAGCCGCTCCACCGTCTGGGCCACGTTCAGCCCCTCGGCCAACTGCATAATCACGATGTTCGTCTGGACGCGCTTGGGGTCCAGGCGAACGGCTGGCATCTGCGCCAGCCCCTCGGCCAGCCGCTTGGCGTTGACGTGGTCCTCGGCCAGCCGGTCCACCATCTCGGTCAGCGCCACAATGCCCGCCGCCGCGATGACGCCCGCCTGCCGCGTGCCGCCGCCCAGAATCTTGCGCGTCCGCCGCGCCTGGTGGATGAAGTCGGCCGGGCCGGCCAGGATCGAGCCGATGGGCGCGGACAGCCCCTTGGACAGGCAGAACTGGACGGTGTCCATGTCGGCCGTGATGGCCGACGCCGGCAGGCCCAGCGCCACCGCCGCGTTGAACAGCCGCGCGCCGTCGAGGTGCGTCTTGAGACCGTGGCGTTGCGCCAGTGCGCCCAACTGGCTCATGTAGCTCAGGGGCAGGACCATCCCGCCGCACTGGTTGTGCGTGTTCTCAATGGTGATGAGCCGCGTTGTCGGGAAGTGGACGTTCTCCGGGCGGATGGCCGCCTCGACCTCGGCCAGGTCCAGTGTGCCGTCGGGCTGGTTGCGCACCGGGCGCGGCGTGATGCCGCCCAGGACGGCCGGCGCGCCCGCCTCGGACAGGAAGGTGTGCGCCTGGTCGCCCAGGATGATTTCGTCGCCCCGACCGCAGTGGGTCAGCATGGCGCACACGTTGCCCTGCGTGCCGCTCGCCAGGAACAGGGCTGCCTCTTTGCCGACCATCTCGGCCGCCAACGCTTCGAGGCGGTTGACCGTCGGGTCCTCGCCGTACACGTCGTCGCCAACCTCGGCCTCGTACATGGCGCGGCGCATGGCCGGCGTCGGGTGGGTCACGGTATCGCTGCGTAGATCAATGCGCATGTCAACTCCTATATGATTGCCATAAGCTAGGGGTATCCCCTCTCCCCCTGGGAGAGGGTTAGGGTGAGGGTCTTAGACGCTACATTTGCCCAGAGGCCCCTCACCCCCCCCCCCCCCCCCACGCGGCGGGGGGGGGGGGCGCGGGGGCGCCAGAAAAAAAAAAACCCCCCCCCCCCCCCCCCC
>CAZFUK010000360.1:0-4904 GCA_964522005.1 uncultured Anaerolineales bacterium
CTCGTCGAGCGACCGCTGCCCCAGCGCCATCTCGCGCACGATATGCTGGAACTCGGGGGCGACCACACCCTGCCCCTGCCGCGCTACCAGGGCCAGCGCCTGCTCCAGGGCCAGGCCCGCTGACATAGCGATGGTGAGCATGTCCAGGATGGTCGGCAGCTCCATGGTGACCTCCACCCGCCGCGCTACGAGGCGGCGTTCCAGTTCCCAGTCGGGGGCCGCGAACCCTATGCCGAAGCCGATGGCCCAGGTCCACAGGGGCCAGGGGCCGAACGGGTGCAAGCCCAGGCTACTAAGCAGCGGGAACAGCCCCAGCCCAATGAGCCCCAGGACCGTCTTCTCGCCAAAGAACTGGGCGGCGTCCACCCCTGGCCGAGCTACCCGCAGCTTGCGCTCTAGCGCTTGTCCCCCACCCAGCCCGAAGAGGTTCAGGAGCGAGCGCACGAGTTGCCCCAGGTCGTCGAGGATCGGACGCAGGATGGCTTCGAGCCAGCGCACGGCGAAGATGGGGGTGGTCCCTTTTTGATCCAACTCAGCGCGCACCCGCGCGTCCACGTCCAGCCGCCGCAGCCGCTCGACCAGGTCGGGCTTGGGCCGACCAATGGGTTGCGCCGTCAGGAACAGGTACGCGCCGAGGCCAAACAGGAGGGGCCACAGCAGCACGGCCAGGGGCATCGTTGTGACGTCGGGTTGAAAACTCATCCTGTCCTCTACCTAAGGATCCGCCGCTCGCCGGGCAGGCGGGTGAGCCAGAGCATGCTGGCGTAGCCAATGACGACGCTGACCAGGCACAGGGCCAGGAGCAGCTGGCCGGACCAGTCGTTGAAGACGGCCAGGTAGCGCGGGTTCACCTGGCGGATGGCAATCAGCACCACCAGGGGCATGGCGGCGATGACCCGCGCCGACATGACGGTCTGCGCCTGGTACGCCCCCAACTCCTCCTGGACCTTCAACTGCGCTCGCGTCGCGTGGGCCAGCCGGTCGAGTACCTGGCTCACGTTGCGCCCGCCCAACTGGTCGTTGAGGATAAGCGTCGCGGCGACCACGTCGAACAAGGGGTCGGCCAGGCGGTCGCGCATGTTGGTCAAGGCGGCTTCCCCGCCCACTAGGCGCATCTCGCGGGCCAGGATGGCGAACTCAGGCCGTAGCGCCTCAGGCCCTGTGCGCGCCAATCCAACCAGGGCGTCCTGGATGGACAGCCCGGTGCGGATGGCGTCACGCAGTTGGGCGATAGCCTCGGCCAGGGCGTTCTGCAAGGCCGCCCGCCGGCGTTCGTGGCGCTGGACGTAGTAGGCCAGGGGACCGACGAGGCCGAGCAGGGCCGCCAGCGCGCTCACGATGACCCAGCCCAGGAGCAGGTGGGCGACGAGGCCGGTGACCAGGGCAGCGCACGCGGAGAAGAGGACGAACTCGCGCGGGGTGACGTCGGGCAGCCCGGCGCGCAGCAGGAACTCGTCGACGCTCGTGCGCGCCCGGCGCGGGACGGTGGGCTGACGCGGGTTGGTAAGGCCCTCGTAGAGCAGGTAGACGCCGGCTCCAAATGTGACTGACAGGAGTAGCGCGATCATCGTCTTCCCTCACTTCTGCCCCTTACAGTAGCCCCTGACCGTCCCCCGGCCGTCCCCCGACCGTCCCCCGGCCGTCCCCTGGCTGTCCCCTGGACGTGACTTAGCCATTTCGCTCGCGTCCGGGCGCGACGGTGTAGCTGATGCCCTTTGCCGCCATCTTGCCCAGGCAGCGGGGCTGGATGCCGGTCCACGTCAGCCGTCCCTGCCCTGGGTCGAGCGCCCATAGGTCGTTGCCCGTAATCACGTCGCCTTCCAAGCCTGTGACCTCGAAGATGCTGACGAGACGGCGCCGGCCTGTGCGTGGCTCGAAGCGGAGCTGGAGGACCAGGTCAATCGTCCGCGCCACCATCTTGGTCAGGGCCTCGTTGGACAGCCGCTCCTCGGCCATCATCGCCAGCGTCACCAGGCGGTCCAGGGCGTCCCGGGGGGAGTTGCCGTGAATGGTGGCGAGGGAGCCTTCGTGGCCGGTGTTCATGGCGAGGAGCATATCGAGCGCCTCAGCCCCACGCACCTCGCCCACGATGATGCGGGTGGGCCGCATGCGGAGCGCGTTGCGCACCAGGTCGCGGATGCGGATCTCGCCCAGGCCCTCAACATTGCCGGCGCGGGCCTGGAGGGCGACACAGTCGGGGAGCTGACGGTCGAGCTGGAGTTCGGCCACCTCTTCAATGGTGAGGACGCGCTCGTCGAGGGAGGCAATGGAGGCGCCGAGGGCGTTGAGCATGGTCGTCTTACCCGCGCCCGTCGAGCCGCTGACGAGGATGTTGACGCCGGCCTGGACGGCGGCGTCGAGGAACTGAGCCGCCGCCTCGGTCAGGGTGCCGAGCGCGACGAGCTGCTCCAGCGAGTGGGCGCGGAGGAGGAACTTACGGATGGTGACGCAGCACCAGCGCGTCGTCGCGGGCGGGATGGCTGCGTTGAGCCGAGCCCCGCTGGGCAGGCGGGCGTCCACCATAGGCGAAGACTCGTCCAGCCGTCGGCCCACCGACCCGATGAGACGCTTCACCAACTGGCGCAGCTCATCGTCGTCATCGAAGTAGAGGTCCGACACCAGGCGCTTTTGGCCGCCCTCGATGACAAACACGCGGTGCGGCCCATTGCAGATGATCTCCTCGATGCCCGGCGCCTCCATGAAGGGCTGGAGGATGCCCAGGCGGAGCAGGCCGTCGAACAGGCGGCGCTTGGTGTCGTCGGGGTCGGGGAGAAGCTGGGAGTTGGTGGTGGCGGCGCGACGCTGGTAGGCCGAGACGTGCTCGTGGATGAGGGTGCGGATGCGGGCTTCGTCCTCAGGCCCAGGTGTGAGCAACTGGCTCTCGCCCAGCAGGCGGCTGACGGCGGCCCTAACCTCTTCGCGTAGGACGCGCTCGACCGTTCGTTGACTGTTCAGTGGCAAGCCCTGCGCGCTCGCGGCCAGGCTCGTCGCCATGGGTGATCTCCCGTTCTAGTGTCGCCAAATCGGTCCGTGATGCTGACTTGCCGCGCGCTCTCGACATCCAGCGCAGCCAGCCGCGCTCGGTCGGTTCCGGGGGCAGGACGATGCGCTGCCCGTGGATGCGGTCGGCCAGGTCCAGCAGGGCGCGGCTGGCGCGTCCTCGGCTGACGTGGATGAGCGGGCGCTGCTGGGCCAGGGCGTGCTGGACGGCGCGGTGGTCGTGGGGGATGACGGCGGCCGTCGGCGTGCGCAAGGCCCACTCGATCTCGGTACGGCTGTGGTGGTAGCGGTGGTCATAGCGGTTGAGGACGAGGGCGACGCGCTCCGTGGGGATGGATAACTGCGTATGCACCAACGTCAAGGCGGTGCGGCCATGCCAGAGGCCGACCAGGTCCGCCGCTGTCACCAGGAGAACCTGGTCGGCCAGGCCCAGCGCGATGGGGTGCAGACCAACCTCGCCGCCGAGCAAGTCCACCCCCACGTCGAGGACCACGTAGCGGTAGCGGCGCTGGAGCTCACGGACCAGGCGTTCGCCGAATTGGGCCGAGAGGCGCGGGCGCAGCTCAGGTTTGGGAAGGCCGCACAGAACGTGCGCGCCGGGGCTGCGGACGGCCAGGGGTTGCGTTTCCTGCTCGATGGCGTAGTCCCACTCACGCTGCGATTGAGGCTCGGCGTGGGCGAGCATGTACAGGTTGTGGGTCGGGTCGGCGTCGAGGTAGGCGGCGATGCTCGGCCCCGCCAGGTCGGCGTCGACCAGGACCGTTGGGCCGACCGCGCCGAGGGCCGCCGCTAAGTTAATGGCAATGGTGGTGCGTCCTGGACTGCCCTGCCCACTGGCCAGGGCGATGACCGACACCGTCTGGGTATCGCCTGCCACGGGAGGCGCTAGTTCGCTCGCCTGGTCGTCTGGCTCGTCGTCGTGAGCGACCACCGGGGGGCGCTCGCCTCGCACGGCGCTCGTAAGCGCTTGCCGCACCGCCTCGGCGTTAGCGTCCAACGGCAAGACGACACTGGGCAACGAAGCCCACGGTTCCTGCGCCGGGTCCGGCGCCAGGATGACCAGGGGGACGCGCGTTTGCTCCAGTTCAACGAGGACGCCCCTGGACAGCCGGTGCAGGTCGAAGGCGACCAGGACGGCGTCGACGTGGCGATCCCGCACGCAGGCGAGCAACGGGTCGGCCGCCAGGCAGCGCTCGACAATCACGAACTCGCCACTCTCGCCCAGCAAGGGCAGGAGGCGTTGTTCGCGCTCTGGGTCGCCCAGGCCGACGGCAATCCGCAGCCGGGCCAGGTCGGCCAGGCGTCGCGCGTCAATGCGAGGTGTAGGGTCGTTAGAAGTCCCGTAATCGTTCGTCATGCGTCTCTGTCTAGGGCTGCGGGGGCAGCAACGCTACGTCCAGGTCGCCGCTCCAGCGCGCCTGGGCCAGGCTCTGCACCTCAGCCGGCGTCACCACCAGGCTCAACCACTTGGCCGCGCCTTGAGGGGAAGCACCGGTTGAACCGTCTGTATTAACCGCTGCCAGCCGTTGCTCATAGCCGATGTCATAGACCGTCGCGCGCGGCAGGACCACGCTGGTCCGCGCCTCGGGCTTGCCCTTGTTGAGGGTCACCAGGACCTGCACCTGGTCCCCATGGCGAAGGCGTCCACCCGCCGCCGTCTCAGGCACGATGGGGATGGTGAGGATCATCTGGTCGGCGGCCAGGACAGGGCGAGCCGACACCTGGGACCGCACGAGGAGTTGTTGCGCGTAGACCGGCGCCGCCAGGGGCTTGCCGATGAGAGCGGTCAACTCGTCGGCGGGGATGGCAGCCTGGTAGATGGCGTCGTCCACCCGCACATGGGCCACGGTCAGGTCAGCGGGGCTGAGGACGGCCATCGCCGGCAGGTCGCGCGTCGCCATCAG
>CAZFUK010000360.1:4914-5720 GCA_964522005.1 uncultured Anaerolineales bacterium
GGTGGTCCAGAAGGCGACCGAGCCGCCAATGGCGACGAGCATCAGGCAGACGCCGAAGACCGCGCGCAGGTCAATCCGACGCGGGCGGCGAAGGGCACGGCTGGGAACAAGAGGCGGTGACGACAAAGCAGCCTCCATCAAGTATGGCAGTAAGAGCCAAGTCAGTTGGTCTGGTGACAGGGAGTAGGCGCGATGAGGAGGTTGAATTGTCAGCCGTCGGGTGAGTGGTTGAGGGCGAAACGGCGTTCAGTCCAGGGCAGGATGAACGAGGGGATGTGGACCGGCGTCACCAGCCAGGGAACGAGGGCGGGAATGTAAGACGCCGCACATGATACAGGAACGTCAATACTTTGTCATCAGGGTTTTACCCTAATCTTTGGTAGTTGACGCTAAAGATGAACGAAAATTCACGGCTGGAGGGAGCGGATATGGGTAGCCCAGCCGATGGCATCGCGGCGGGACTCCAGGCCCAGCTTGCGGCGCACCTGCTGGACATGGGTTTCCACGGTCTTGAGCGACACCTGCAAGCGTTCGGCGATTTCGACATTGGTGAGAGCGTCCGCCATCAGCTTGAGGACCTCTGTCTCGCGGGCCGTCAGGGATTGGAGAGGCTTCTCGACCTGCTCTTGCCACTCCCGGATGCGCCGCAGTTGCTCAGGCGTATAGGTCTGCTCGCCACGGGACACCCGACGAATAGCCTCAATGACCACGTCCAGGTCGACGCCCTTGACAAGATAGCCCGCCGCGCCGGCTGCCCAGGCCTGGGCCAGGTAGGTGTCCTGGTCGAAGGCGGTGAAGATCAAGAC
>CAZFUK010000361.1:0-5696 GCA_964522005.1 uncultured Anaerolineales bacterium
TTCCCCGCTCCCGCATCCCCATCACCTCATCGGCCGCCCGCATGTAACCACCGGCCGCCTTGAATGACTCGCCTATGGCCGCGCTCTGACGGCGGAAGGAGGGGGTGGCCAGGACACGGGCCGCGTCGCGACGCAGGCTGGCGGGCGTAAACCGCTGCGGGTCGAGGTATAGCCCCGCGCCCAACTGGGCGACGCGGTGGGCGATGATGTATTGGTCGCCCACCTGAGGCGCGACGAGCATGGGCACGCCGTACCACAGGCTCTCGTTGACGCTGTTCATCCCACCGTGGGTGATAAACAGGCTCGTGCGGGGCAGGACCTCCAACTGCGGCACGTAGGGGCGGACCAGGCAGTTGGGCGGGATGGGGCCGAGACTATCCACCGGAATCTTGCGGCCGATGGACATCACGACGCGGTACGGTGTGTCCTGGAAGGCGGCGAGGCAGGCGCGGAAGAAGTCGGGGCGGACGTTGAACAGCGTGCCCAGCGAGACATAGATCACCTGGCCCTGGAGCCAGTCCAGCGGGAAGTCGCCGGCGTCGGCGCGTGGGGCGATGGGCGGCCCGACGAACTTGAAGCTATCGTCCAGCAGGTGCGCGCCGACCTGGAACAGCCGCGAGGTGTACACGAGGGTAATGTCGCCGGGGTTGCCGAAGAAGTCCAGTGGACTGGGCGAGGGCACGCCTAAGCGCCGTCGGATGCGGCCCGCGATCTGGCGGTAGCGCAGGATACCGCGTAGGACCGTCGGGAGCCTGCGCAGCAGACCGAGTTGCAGGCGTGGGTCGGGCGGGAGAGCGCGGAAGTTGCGCGCTGCCACGAGCATAATGGCCGATGAGGCGACGGTGGACAGGTCGAGAGCCTGGGCCACCTGCTTCCCCCACGGGCACATGGTGTCGTAGATGATGAGGTCGGGCTGCTCGGCGCGGGCGGCGGGAACCAGCTTGGGTAACAGTTCCTCGCTCGCCGCCAGAATCATGCCCATCGCCCGGAAGGGCGCGGCCACGTCCTGCTCTGGCTCAAACTGATAGGCCGCGCCATAGCTCCGAAACTCGGCCCCTGTCGCCTCAACCTGGGCGCGGAACGGGTCGGTGTTGTGGTAGACGACGCGCACCCCACGCCGCACAAGCTCCGCGACCAGCGGCAGCGAGGGGTTGCTATGGCCCGTGGCAGGGATGTTGTAAAAGAGAACCGTTGCCATAGCCCTCCCCAATCTTTAGTCTTCAATCTTCAGTCTTTAATCCTTCCCTACTCCCCATCCTTAATCACCCGCCCCGCCGTCCCGTCCACCGTCACTCGCTCGCCGGTGCGCAGCAGGTGCGTGGCATCGGTCACGCCGACGACAGCCGGGATGCCGTACTCGCGGGCCACGACCGAGCCGTGGGACATCATGCCCCCTGCCTCCATGACCAGCCCGCCCGCCGCCAGGAACAACGGCGTCCAGGCCGGGTCGGTCGAGGGCGCGACCAGAATCTCACCCGGCTGGAGCTGCGCGCCGTGGGGGTCGAGGACGACGCGCACCATGCCTTCGACGACGCCGGGCGAGGCGCTCGTGCCCTCTAGAGCCGACGCGCCCGTGGCCGTCGTCGCGCCATAGAGTTCCACGCCCTCACTGGTCACCAGGCGCGGCAGCCGCTTGCGGCGCAGCTCCCCCTGGTACTCGGCCCGGCGTTCGGCGGCCCGCCCGGCCAACGGCTCGCGCTGTCCACGGCTGGCGGCGCGGATCTCGTCGGCGGTCAGGAAGAAGGCGTCCTCGGCGTCGTCTAGCAGGCCCAGCGCCACCAAGTCGCGCCCCATCGCCCACCACAGGCGGCGTATCTCAGCGAAGGCGCGGATGAGGATGAACTTGGGCATCTCGCGCAGGCCCATCAAGTCGCGCATCCGCCGCAGCATGGCCCCCAGCATCAGCCGACGCAGGCCGCCCCTCGGTAGCCGGCTCACCCGGTCTAGCAACGTCTCAATGCCCCGCCGCGCCGCCGCGTCACCCTCGCGGAAGTGGGTGTCGGGGGCCAGGGAGGGGTCGGTGATGTCCAGGTAGGTGCGCAGGACATCCACAATGTAGCCGGGCGCTTCGGACCAGCGCGGCATGCCGATGTCAATCTCGCGGATGGAGCGGTGGCCGTAGACCGCCAGGAAGCTGCCCAGGGCGGCCTGGAGCGTCGGCGGGAGGCGCCGGGCCTGGTAGTCGGCCACGACTTGCTCGGTCGGCCGACGCAGCGACGCGACCGACGCGGCGTCGGCGGCGATGCTGCGCGACAGCGACCAGAGCGACAGGTCCATCGTGGTCGTCGGGTTGTGGGGCACGCCGCGCAGGAGTTCCAGGGCAGCGGTCGTATCCCCCAGCCAGCGTTCGATGTAGCCCTGGGTCAGGCGCTGGAGGACGACGCCGCTGATCACCAGGGGCACCAGGCGGGGGAAGAGATAGGATGCTACACGAGGCGTGCTGTCCAGGACGGCCACCCGCTCCGCCAGCGTCTGCGCCTGGTCAATTCGGGCGTGCAGTTGGGCCATCCGCTGGTGATAGTCCAGCATCAACTCCCGCCGCGTCCGGTCGGGGTTGGCCCACAGCCGCACGACGCGCGGCAGCACGACTGGCGCGCGGCGCAGGAGGGGCCAGAAGCGCTCGATGGACGCGGACAGGGGCCGGTCGGGAAGCGGGGCCAGGCGCGGGTCGGCCAGGACCTCAGCCACGGCGCTGCCCATGCGCGGGTCCATGAGCGCCGTGACCGCTTTGACGACGCTCAGCGCACGCGGGCTGCGCAGCGGCGTCGTCACGTCCGCGAACACCCGGCCGGCCACCGGCGTCACGACCCCTGGCCTGCCGTTCTCCGCCACCAGGCGCTGGCCCGTCAGCCGACCGATGTTGCGCGCCAGTTCCAGGAACAGGGATGCGCCGGCGGGGGTCAACGGCTCGACGAGGCCCTGGAGGTAGTTGAGGTTGGCGTAGACGCGCAGTTGGCCGTCGGTGGGCTGGGGTGAGGGCTGCGGGTAGAGCGAGGTAATCGGCCGGCTCTGGAGAATGTATAAAGCCTGGTCGGCCAGCGCCCACTCGATGTCCTGCGGCAGGCCGTACATGGCTTCGATGCGGCTGGCCGTCGCCGTGAGTCCCCGCACCTGGTCCTCGGTCAGGACGGGAAGGCGGCGCTTCGTTTCGGGCGTTGGGACTTCCTCCGTGCCCTCCGCCGTGCGCACGGTCATCACCGCCTTGTCGTGAACCTCCGCCGTCAGGATGCGCCCGCTCGCCTTGTCCATCACCCAGTGGTCGGGCGTGACCAGCCCGCCCACGACCGCCTCGCCCAGGCCCCACGCGCCGTCAATGACGGCCTGCCCTCGATGGCCCGTGACCGGGTTAGCGGTAAACAGGATGCCGGCCGCCTCGGCCTGCACCAACGCCTGGACGACGACGGCCAGGCTGACACCTTCCGGCGCGATGGCGTTGTGGGCGCGGTAGCCCATCGCCCGCCCGGTCCACAGCGAGGCCCAGCAGCGGCGCACCGCGTCCAGCACCCGCTCCGCCCCCTCGATGTTGAGGTAGGTGTCCTGCTGGCCCGCGAACGACGCGCCCGGCAGGTCCTCGGCCGTGGCGCTGGACCGCACGGCGACGGGCTGGTCCAGGGGGGCGTACGCCTCACGGATGGCCGCCGCGACCTCGTCGGGGATGGACGCGGCCAGGAACAGGGCGCGGATGGCCTCGGAGGCCGCTTCGAGCGCCGCCGGGTCGTCGGCGGAGACGCAGGCCAGGTCCAGGATGCGGGGTTGCAGGCCGTTAGCCTCGACAAAGCGGCGGTAGGCGTCCGTGGTCACGTGGAAGCCGGGCGGCACAGAAAAGCCAGCCTGGGCCAAACGGCTCAAGCTGGCGCCCTTCCCGCCGACGGCTTCGAGGGTCGCGGCGGGGCTGTTCAGCGGCAAGGTATAGACAGGCTGCGGCATGGCAGGTTACTCCCCATCGTCTAGTTCGATGACCAGGCGGCCCGGCTCCGAGCGCACGACTTCGACCCGCATCCCGCGCGTGGCGTCGCTCTCGAGGAGCAGGCGGTTGAGTTGGGTTTCAAGCTGGGGCAGGGCGGCGCGGGCGGTCTGGGGCATGAGGTTCTCGGGCACGGGCACCGGCCCGACCTCCACCCGTTGCAGGCTGAGCGCCAGCTTGCCGTCGCGGGCGGCGGTCTGGACGCGCAGAAAGGCCGGGACGTGCAGGTCGAGCGGCCCAAAGACGACATGGAGGCGGCCGTTAATCGCCAGCACGCCGTTCTCCAGGACGTTCATCTGGACATCGCGCTCCAGCGGGCCGTCGGTGGGCATATAGCGCTGGGTCTGGCGGGTCAGGTAGCTCTCGCTGAACGAGAGAATCACGTCGTTGCCGGCGCGCGGCGGGCCGATGGACGGCCCGCCACCGCCCGTCCGGGGTGTCGGCGTGGACGAGCCAGGCCGCGAGGAGGACGAGCCGGGGGCGGTCATCCACAGCGTGGCGAAGCCCAGCCACCACAGCCCGGCCACGGCGACCGCCGCGCCGACGAGAAAGCCCAGGATGCTGCCCAGCGCGAACGAGAGACGAGCGTTTTTCATGGCATCCTTGCCCTGAGGTTAGACATCCACGCGGAGCCGCGCCACGCGCAGCCCGTCCATCTCCTCCACCTGCAACGTCAGGCCGTCGGCCTGGACCTCGTCGCCCACCTGGGGAATGCGGCCCAGCCGCCCCATGACGAAGCCACCCACGGTTTCATTATACTCATCTGACAGGTCCGTGCGAAAGTGCTCGTTGAAGTCCTCCAGCAGCATCAGCCCGTTGACCAGCGCCGAGCGGTCGCCCAGGGGCTGCACGTCCACTTCCTCCGGCTCATCGAACTCGTCCTGCACATCGCCCACGATGCGCTCTACCAGGTCTTCCAGCGTCACGAGACCAGCCGTGCCGCCGTACTCGTCAATGACAATGGCGAGGCGGGTCTTGAGGCGCTTCATGCGACCCAGCAGGCGGCTGAGGGGGAGGGTTTCGGGCACGGTCAGCACTTCGCGCATGATATCACGTACGGTGGTCGGCGGCTGGCCGTTTTGCCGGCCGCGCAACAGGTCGAGCGCGTGGGCGACGCCCACGACGTTGTCGAGGGTGCCCTCGTAGACGGGTAGACGCGTGTGGCCGGTCGCGCTGAAGAGCGTCACGAGTTGGCGGATGTCCATGCTGACGGGTACGGCGGTCATCTCGGTGCGCGGCGTCATCACCTGGTCGGCGGTCAGGTCGCCAAACTCAAAGACGCTCTGAATCATCGCCTGCTCTTCCTGCTCGATCATGCCGGCCGCCGTGCTGGCCGCCAGCAGCATGCGAATCTCCTCCTCCGAGTGGACGCTCTCGTGCTCACTCGTTGGCTGAACACCCACCAGGCGCACCACGCCGCGGCCAATGCTGTTCATCAGGACGATGAACGGGCGAAAGACGCGGAGGAAGATGTCAATGGGCAGGGCGACCATCATCGAGGTCGCTTCCGAGCGTTGCAGGGCGATGGTCTTGGGCGCGAGTTCGCCCACCACGATGTGCAGCGACGAGATGAGCGAGAAGGCGATGGCGACGGCCAGGGTATGCGTGGTGAGGCCGACCCGGTTGGTCGGCAGGAACCCCAGGGCCGGTTCCAGCAGGTGGGCCAGGGCGGGTTCCCCGATCCAGCCCAGCGCCAGGCTCGCCATGGTGATGCCCAACTGGGTGGCGGCGA
>CAZFUK010000362.1:0-5661 GCA_964522005.1 uncultured Anaerolineales bacterium
GCCCCGCCCCGACGCCCAGCCCGGCCAAACGCCCGACCAACCGCCCGGCCAAGGGTGGAGGCCGCCCCGCCAAACCGGCCGGCGGCCCCGGCGCACGCCCTGGATCACGCCGCCCTAAACCCCGCTAGACACGCGGCTCACCTTCACTCCACGCGGCACGCCACACGGACGGACGCATGACCTTTGAAGCGACGATCGCCCAGACCCAGACCGCGACCCGCTGGCCCGCCGTCATTACCATCGACGGGCCGGCCGGGTCGGGCAAGAGTACCATCGGCGCGCGAGTGGCCCACCACCTGGGCTACCTGTTCTTTGATTCGGGGATTCTGTACCGCGCGGTGACCTGGCTCGCCTTGCGGCGCGGTCTGAAGGTGGGCGACGCGCCCGCTCTGGTCGCCGTGGCGGAGGCGATGGACCTGGTCGTGCGGCCACCGACCCACAGCGATGGTCGCCCGTACACCGTCGAAGTGGACGGCGAGGACATCACCTGGGACCTGCGGCGGCCCGAAGTGGACCTCAACGTGTCCGAGGTGTCCAAGCACCCGGCCGTGCGCGCCGCGCTCATCCCCCAGCAGCGGCGCATCGCCGCCGAGGGCGGGCTGGTCATGGTCGGACGCGACATTGGGACGGTCGTGCTGCCCGAGGCGCCCCTCAAGATCTACCTGGACGCCGCCCTGGAGGTCCGCGCGCGGCGGCGGCAGGCCGAGCAGCGCGAGCGCGCTCGCTCCGCCGAGTACCAGGGTATCCTGGACGACATGCGGCGGCGCGACCAGATTGACGGTGGCCGCGACGTGGCGCCCATGAAGCCCGCGCCCGACGCGGTGCTGATTGACACCACGGCCATGACGATAGACCAGGTCGTGGCGCATGTGTTGGCGCTGATTGAGCAGGGACGCCACCGCCACGCGGAAGACTGAGTATCCAGTAGAGGGGGTCCATGCCCGACCAACCCCACCCCACCCATCCTGGTCCCTCACGCACGCGGGCCGTGCTGCGCGGTCTGGCACGCGCGTTGCTCTTGTCCACACGGTTGGAAGTGCGAGGCGTCGAGAACGTCCCTCGCGCCGGCCCGCTGCTCATCGCGTGTAACCACACCAGCCACCTGGACCCTCCCATCGCCGTCGTGACCGTCCCGCGCGAGATCGAGTTCGTCGCGCTGGCCGACCTGCGCGAGGTGCCCATCACCCGCACGGTCATCGGGGCGTACGGGGCCATCTGGGTGCGCCGCGATGAGATGGATCGCGAGGTCGTCCGCCAGTGCCTGGCCGCGCTGGAGCGAGGGCAGGCGGTGTGGTTAGCGCCCGAAGCGGGGCGTAGTCCAACCGGGGCGCTGATGCCAGGCCGCCAGGGTGTGGCGTGGCTGGCTGCCCGCAGCGGCGCGCCCGTGCTGCCCATGGCGATCGCGGGCGCCCACCAGGCGGCGGCGAGTTGGGGGCGGCTGCGCCGCCCCACCATCCGTGTCGCCTTTGGTCAGCCTATGCCCCTGGGTGTGCCGCCCAGCCTGGAGGGTGCGGGACGCAAGGCTGCCCTGACCGCCAACACTGAGACGCTGATGCGCCACATCGCGGCCCTGCTGCCGCCTGAATACCGAGGGGTCTACCCATGAAGGCCACGCCTCTCCGTCATTTTGGCTACTGGCTGTTTGGCGTTATCTTCAAGCTGGTCCTGAAGCTCGAAGTCGTCGGGCGCGAGCATATCCCGCCCAGCGGGCCGCTCATCGCCGCCTGCAACCACGCCACGTTCCTGGACCCGTTCATGGTAGACGGCGCGATGGGCCGGCCGATGGTTTTTTTCGCCAAGCAGGAGGTGATGGATCTGCCCCTGTTTGGCTTCCTGGCCCGCTACTACATGGTCATCCCCGTGGCGCGCGGCGAGGCCGACATGCACGCCCTCAAGAACGCCTTGCGCGTGTTGCGCGAGGGCTACGCCCTGTACGTCGCGCCTGAAGGAACGCGCGGCAAGACGGGCGCGCTGCAACAGGGCAAGGTGGGCGCGCTGGTCATGGCGCAGCGCACAGGCGCGGCGGTCGTGCCCTGCGGCATCTGGGGCCAGAAGGCCCTGGTCCCCAATCTCAAGCGGCTGCGGCGTACCCCCGTCCGCATCGAGTTTGGGCCGGCCTTTCGCTTCGTCGGCCCCGCCAAGCCGAGCAAGGACGAGCAGCAGGCCATGACCGACGAGATGATGTATCGCGTCGCCGCCCTCCTGCCCCCCCCGCAGCGCGGCGTCTACGCCGGGCCGCCGCCCGCCTTCCGCTACACCGTCAACCTGGGTGAAGCACAACCGGCCATGCTTGTCCAGGGTTGACAAATCAGAAATGGGGGTGTACCCTGTATCTGTGAGGCTGGTCTGTGTCTCTCTTCAAAAGGAAAGGAGCGTGTATGGCATAAACCCAAGCAGCGTATCACAGGGGAAACTAGCGCCTGGACTGGCCGCCCGGCCAGTTGACGAGGAGGAGGTTCCTCACCGCAGGGTGAGGCCAACCCGCTAAAGTGACCGCCGACAGCCGACCGCAGACCGCCGCACAGAGCCGCCGTCCGCCGTCCGTCGCCTGCCGTCACCAAGCGGGGAAAATCGAGTAGATCGGCGGATGCCTCCAGGGCTACAGCCACAGCCCTTTGTCTTCCCCTCCCAGACTGACAAATGCCCCCGACCGTCGGCCCTGCCGACCGGTTCTCACGGCGTGCGTCGTGGCCCAACCATGACGAAGGCCCGCGCGGCTTGCCGCGCCCTGGCCCTTCGCCACCCTTACCCTGTACACTGACTCCCAGGAGGGACTTCCCATGTGTGGTATTGTTGGTTATGCCGGCCACCGTGCCGCGACCCCTATTCTGCTCGACGGTCTGAAGCGCCTTGAGTATCGCGGCTACGACTCGGCTGGTGTGGCCGTACTGGACCCCGAAGGCTGCCTGGCGATTGCCAAGGCCGAAGGCAAGCTGAGCCGCCTGGTCGAACGCCTCGACGGCCGCCAGCCCATTGGCGCGCTCGGTGTGGGCCACACGCGCTGGGCCACCCACGGCGCGCCCAACACCGTCAACGCCCACCCCCACACCGACTCCAGCGGCGACATCGTCCTGGTCCACAACGGCATCATCGAGAACTACGCCGAGCTACGCACCGAGATGGCCGAGCGCGGCCACGACTTCGCCTCCGAGACCGACACCGAGGTGCTGGCCCACCTGATTGGCGTCGAGTACAGCGACCTGCGCGCCGGGGCGAACGGGCATAAGCCCCTGCCCCACCTGTTCGCGGAGGCCGTCCGCCGCGCCCTCAAGCGCGTCGAAGGCGCCTATGCCGTGGTCGCCTTCCACCGCGACGAGCCGAATCTGCTTGTCGGCGCGCGCCAGTTCTCGCCGCTGGTCATTGGGCTGGGCCAGGACGAGAACTTCCTGGCCTCCGACATCCCCGCCCTGCTGGCCTACACGCGCCAGGCCATGACCCTCGAAGACGGCGAACTGGTGATTGTCCAGCCGGGCGGCGTCCAGGTCTACACCCTGGACGGCCGGCCCGTGGTGCGCCAGCCGTTTACGGTGACCTGGGACCTGGCGGCGGCCGAAAAGGGCGGCTTCCCCCACTTCTTCCTCAAGGAAATCCACGAGCAGCCCGACCGCCTGCGCGACTGTCTGCGCGGGCGTATCGTCGAGGACCGCGTCTGCCTGCCCGAACTGGACGGGCTGGACCTCAACCGCGTCAAGCGGGTGCGCCTGGTCGCCTGCGGCACGGCCTACCACGCCTGTCTCATGGGCCGCACGCTGCTCGAACGCTGGGCGCGGCTGCCCTCTGAGGCGGCCATTGGCTCAGAGTTCCGCTACGCCGACCCCATGATTGACGACCGCACCCTGGTCGTCCTCGTCAGCCAGTCGGGCGAGACGGCCGACACGCTGGCCTCGCTCTACCTGGCACGGGAGCAGGGGGCGCAGACCGTCGCCATCACCAACGTCGTCGGCAGCACCATCACCCGCTACGCCGACGCCTCAGTCTACCTGCGCGTCGGCCCGGAGATCAGCGTCGCCGCTAGCAAGTCCTACCTGGGGCAGCAGACCGTGCTGGCCCTGCTGGCCTTCTACCTGGCCCAGCGGCGCGGGCTGCTCGAAGCCGACGAGGCGACCGAGATTCTGGGCGCGCTCCAGGCCATGCCCGACCAGATCGAGGACCTGCTGGCCGCCCCCGACCGCGTCGAGGGCATCGCCCGCCAGTTCGCCCACGTGCGCAGTTTCTTCTACATGGGACGCGGGCCGAACCACCCGACCGCCCTGGAAGGCGCGCTCAAGCTCAAGGAGATCAGCTACATCCACGCCGAGGGCTACGCCAGCGGCGAACTCAAGCACGGCCCCATCGCCATGCTCGACCCCGACCTGCCCTGCCTGGCGATTGCCACCCGCAGCGCGACCTACGCCAAGACGGTCAGCAACATCCAGGAGGTGCGGGCGCGCGGGGCACAGGTCGTGGCCCTGGCGACCGAGGGCGACACCGAAATCCCCCGGCACGCCCACCACGTGCTCTACGTGCCGCCGATGCCTGAAGCCCTGTCGCCCATCATCAACACCGTGCCGCTGCAACTCTTCGCCTACTACGTCGCCATCGCGCGCGGCTGTGACGTGGACCAGCCCCGCAACCTCGCCAAGAGCGTGACCGTGGAATAAAACCGCCACTTCAGACGGCACAAAGGGCGCGGAGGGATTATAATTGGTCTCTCCGCGCTCTTGGCGTTCCGCGCGGTGAAGGGTCTGAGGGGAGATGGGCAACGCTCTACGTATCGTGATGGTGGGGCCGTTCGGGTTACGGCCCAAGGGAACGATGGCGGCGCGCGCGCTGCCCCTGGCGCGGGAACTGGCGCGGCGCGGGCACGCCGTCACGCTCGTCCTGCCGCCGTGGAGTTGGCCGGGGGACAGCGGCCGCGTCTGGGAGGACGAGGGCGTCCGCGTCCTCAACATCGTCGTGCCCCAGTCGCCCGCGCCCCTGTTCCACCTCCAGACGGCGCAGCGGCTGCTGGAAGCGGCGCTCGGCCAGCGGCCCGACGTGGTCCACTGCTTCAAGCCCAAGGCGTACAGCGGCTTCGTCCAGACGGCCCTGTGGGCGACCCGCCGCCTGGGGCTAAAGCCCCAGGCTAGCCGAACAAAGCCTGCTGAAGCAGGCTGGGCCGAAGGCCGCCCGCCGGGCGTCTTAGCAGGCTTTAGCCTGCTTCGCCTGCTTAGCGCGCGGCTTCAGCCGCGCGGGCAAGCCCGCCTCATCCTGGACGAGGACGATTGGGAGGGCTGGGGTGGCTGGAATGAACTGGAACCCTACCCCTGGCTCGCCAAGCAGGTCTTCGCCTGGCAGGAGGGCTGGGGGCTACGCCACGCCGACGCCGTGACCGTCGCCAGCCGCGCCCTGGAGACCCTTGCCCTGGGCCACGGCGTCCCGCGCGGCCGCGTCGTCTACCTGCCCAACGGCGGCCCCCCCGACGCGCCGCCGGGCGACCGGGCGCGGGGCCGGGTGCGCTGGGACCTCCCGCCCGACGCGCGCGTCGTCCTGGTCTACACCCGCTTCTTCGAGTACCAGGTGGCGCGGCTGGTACAGGTGCTCGCCGCCATCAGCGCGGCGCGTCCCGAGACCCGGTTTCTGGTGGTGGGGAATGGGCTGTACGGCGAGGAGAAGGAGTTATTGGCGCAGGCGAGCGGGCAC
>CAZFUK010000363.1:0-5657 GCA_964522005.1 uncultured Anaerolineales bacterium
CACACAGGTGGTCTTGCGGTCGGCGCAGCCCTGGCCGCGTCACTATGGGGCGGGGACTCACCCCGGCCGCGCTTGTCGTAAATCAGGGCGGCGAAGCCGCGCTGCACGAAGGCGTCGGCGAACAGGCGGTAGTAGTCGCGCTGGTGGACGCTGGCGTGATGGTAGAAGACCACGGCGGGGTGTGGGCCTGGGCCAGGGGGGAGCAGCAGACTGCCCGCCAGGGTGTAGTCGCCGCGTGGGATGGAGAATCTCTCCTCGGTGTACCGTTCAACTCGCCTCGCCTGACTGGCCGCGCCGTCTGGCGCTTCCAGCGTCACCGCGATCCCACGCCCCTCACCATCGAGGGTGAACGTCAGGGTGTCGGCCTCGGCGCTCAGGAAGCGGGTGGGGCTGAGGGGGTGCAGGCGGATGACTTGATCGCCCTGGACATAGCAGTGGTAGGCGTCGCCGCCACGGTCGTCCTGGCTCACCAGGATGTCCTGGCCTGAGGCGAGCCGGTAGTGCCCCATGAGGCGGCGGTAGTCCTCGCTCGCCAGGTCGCAGCCGCGCTCCAGCCAGAACGAGCCAACGATGTCGCCGTGCTGGACTGTGCCCGCGATGCGCTGCCCTATCGCCTGCCCCTGAAAGTGGAGGTCGTCGGCGCGGAAGTCGGCGGCGGCCACCCCTGCGCTGGGCCGGCCCTGGAGGGGGATGTTGAACAAGTAGCGGGCCGGGCGGTCCAGGACGGCCCCGTCCGCCCGTGGCGTCACCTGGACCAACTCGGCTGCCGTGCCCAGCGTCAATCGCCCGAACCACGCCTGATTCATGCGCTACCTCATGCTGGAGCCGTCCAACTCAGGCGGTTGTAGGCGACGCGCAGCCCGCGCCGCTCCATGTTGTTCTGACTCGTCTTGCCGAAGCCGGCCACATAGCCCATGAGCAACGCGCAGCCCCAGTCGCGGGCATCCTGAACGCGGCGCTCGCTCATGGCGCGGTGGATACCCAGGCGGCGATGCTGGGGGAGGGTCGCGCCGACGTTGAGATAGCCGATGCCGTCCTGGACGAGCAGGGCGGACATGGCGGCGGGCTGGCCGTCTACGTAGGCGACGTAGAGGTGGTTGGCGGCCGCCTCAAACGAGGCACGGCGGATGGTCATCATGAACTCGCGGCCGGCCGCTGGCACTTGAAAGCCGTCCGCCCACAGCCGCGTGACCAGGTCCACCTGGTCCTTACCGACCTCGTGGATGACAAAGCCGTCGCCTGCCGCCACGCCGTCGGGCTGGGTCGCAAGCTCTGGCGTGCCGTAGAGCACCGTGTCCACGTGGTCTAGATAGAGGCCGCGGGCCGCCAGGCGGCGGTTGAGGGCGGGGGTGAAGCGGGTGGGGTCCAGGTCAATGTTTGGCTCGACGCCGTGGTCGCGGTAGAAGGCGACGATCTGGTCCAGCGCCGCCTCGTCGTCGGTGTCCAGGCCGCCGACGCGGTTCCACCAGCCGACCCCCGCGCTCTGAACGAGGTAGGCGGTGGCCGACCCGAAGCTCTCAATCTGGACGCCCAGCGGGTTATCCGGCAAAGCCTGGACGCGGCGCATCTGCTCAACGGCCTGGGCGGCGATGACCCCGTCCAGGCAGCGGGCGAGAGCTGGAGTTAGCACGGGTAGGGTCACGGACGCCTCCAATCGTCAATCATTAGTCACCAGTCATCAATCCTCCGTCGTCGGTCCTCCGTCAGCCCGGCAGATACCGCTTGGGGAACTTGGCGACGACGCTGTAGTAGGGGTCCACGACGTTGCCAATGCGCATAGTGCCGACCTGGCTGTTGAGCTGCCAGACCTCCCAGAAGTCGAAGCCGTAGTCGCGGACGAGCCAGTTCATCAGTTCGACCTGGGCCAGACGCACCGAGTCCATAAGCGGCCGCGTGCTGCCAATCGCCATGAGATGGGTCGCGTCTTCGGCACGGGGCCAGTCGCCGCAGGGGCCGGGGCGGACTTCCAGCCGTAGTTGAACCTCGGCGGCCATCTCGATGGCTGTGCCGCATAGCTCACCGTCGCCCTGGGCGGCGTGGACATCGCCAAAGTACAGGTAGGCGCCGCGTGTCCAGACCGGGAACAGGAGCGTCGTGCCCGCGCAGGTCTCGGGGCAGTCCATGTTACCGCCGAACTCGCCGGGCGCGAGGGCCGTCTCGACGCGGCCAAAGCGCGGGGCGACGCCGATGGAGCCGATGAAGGGGTGGAGGTCAATCTCGGCGCGGCCCAGGCGGCTGTTGGGCATGGGGTAAATCCCCTTCATGCGCTGGCGGTCAATCTGCCAGTCGAGGCGCGCCGCTTCGAGGGGCGGGTTGAGGAGCAGGCGGTGGCCGACGTACTCACCCGTCAGCGAGCCGAAGGCCGTATTGCGGGCCGAGAAGCCCCAGTCGCGGGTGAGTTCGACGCGCTCGATGTGGACGGCCAGCACGTCGCCCGGCTCGGCGCCCTCGACATACACCGGGCCGACGAGGGGGTTGCGCGGCCAGTAGTCGTAGCCTTCGTCGCCCCGGTTGGCGACCATCTCGCGGGTCAGGGGCTGACCGTCGGCGTCGAAGCCGCGCGAGTCGCGCGTCGGCGCGATGACCGTATCGCCGCTCTGGATGCGCAGGGCCGGTTCAGCGGGACCGAAGGTGAAGTGGTAGCGGGTAGGCTGTAAGTGGTGAACTTGGGGCATGTCGGACTCCGTGATGCGGGATTCGTAGTGCGTAGTGCGTATCTCGTATCCGGACAGAAATACGAAATACGTACTACGAATTAGTAGTAAATGGCGCCCTCGGCGGCGCGGGCGACGTGGCCGCCAACCCGGACCTGGAGCGAGTCGCCGTCGGCGGCTACATCCACCAGGACCAGGCTGGGGCGGCCCACGGCGTAGCCCTGCTCCGCGCTGACGCGGGCAGGCGGCGCATGGGGGATGGCGCCGTGATGGACCAGGTAGGCGGCCAGGGCAGCGTTGGCGCTGCCGGTGGCCGGGTCCTCATTGATGCCGACCAGGGGGGCGAAGACGCGCACGTAGACCGTGTGGCGCGGGTCGAGCGTCTCGCGGGTGAAGACGGCGACGGCGGTGGCTTCAAGGCGGGTACAGACATGGGGCAGGCTCTCGGCGTCGAAGCTGATGGCGCCGACCTCGGCGCGCGTGGCGACGGGCACGACGAGGGTAGGCAGGCTGGTGGTGACGACCTGGGGCTGGAGGCCGTCGTGGGCCAGGCGCTGGGTGGGCAGGCCGAGCGCGTGGCCCAGGTCGTCCAGGTCGTCGCAGGCCGTGCCAAACAGCGGTGTCTTCTCGGTGACGACGACGCGGGAGATGCTCCCGTTCTCGATCTCGGCATCCACCGGCAGCCGCCCCAACTGGGTCTCGGCCACGAGGCGCGGCTTGCCTTCCAGGGGGCCGCCGGCCTGGGTCATCAGGACATAGGCCGTGCCGAGTGTCAGGTGGCCGGAGAAGGGGACCTCGGTGGCGGGCGTGAAGAAGCGGATGCGGGTGTCGGCGGCGGGGGAGGTGGGCGACAGGACGAAGCCGGTCTCGGCGAAGTTCATCCCGCGCGCGATGGCCTGCATCTCGTCGCCGGTCAGCCCATCGGCGTCGAGGACGACGACGACCGGGTTGCCGCCGAACGGGCTATCGCTGAAGACATCGGCCTGGACGAAGTTGACACGACGCATGGGGCTCCTATTGCGTAATGCGTAATGCGTATTTCGGAATTGAGGTGGCGGTCTCCGAAATACGGAATACGTACTACGCACTACGGCTTGAACTGCACGGTCTCGTACTCCTTGAACAGGTCCTTGAGGCGAAGGCGCTGGTACTTGCCCGTGGCGGTGACGGGGATGTCGGTCCCAAAGACGACGACCTTGGGGGCTTTGGTGAAGGGCATGCGCTGGCGGCAGTGGGCCAGGACGCCCTCGGCGGTCAGCCGCGCGCCGTCTTCAGGCACCACATACGCGCCGACCTCCTCCCCGTACCAGACGTTGTCAAAGGCGACGGCCAGCCCCACCTTGACGCCCGGTATCTCCAGCAGGACCTCCTCGATCTCAAACGGGCTGTACTTGACCCCACCGCGATTGATGAGTTCTTTCAGGCGGCCGGTGATAAAGTAGAACGGGCGGCCCTGGGCGTCATGCTGGCAGAAGCCTTCGTCGCCGGTGCGGAACCAGCCGTGCCCAAAAGCGTCGGCGTTGGCGTCGGGGCGCTTGAAGTAGCCGGCCATGATGTTGTGGCCGCGCGCCACGATTTCGCCGCGCTCGCCGTCGGGCAGCGGCCGGCCCTGCGGGTCGTGAATCGCCATCTCGTTGACCGCGAGCGGGACGCCGATGGAGGGGTAGCCCCAGTCGCGCAGCCAGCGGCGGTGCTCGTCGGGCGGCAGGTCGTTGGGCAGGAAGCAGGTGTAGCACGTGGTTTCGCTGAGGCCGTAGCCGTGCATGATCTGAACCCCGAACTGGTCCTCGAAGCGCGTCGCCAGGGCGACGGCGAGGGTGCCGGCCGAGCAGAAGAAGTAGCGCAGGCGGCTCAGGTCGTACTTCGATAGGTCGTCGGCTGCTTCACATAAGAATTGGAGCAGCGTCGGCACGACGGACACCAGGCTGCACCCCTGGAGACGCTTCCAGAACGTGCTGGCCTTGAACGAGCGGTTGAGGACGACGCTGCTCCCCACGAAGAGGGGCGTCACCAGCGTCGTCTCGATGCCGTTCATGTGGTGGATGGGCAGGACGCACATCAGCCGTTGGTCGGGCGTGACGCCGTGCCACTCGGCGATGCCCAGCGCGTCGGCCAGCAGGTTGTACTGGACGAGTTCGACGCCCTTGGGCGCGCCGGTAGTGCCACTGGTGTAGACGATGAGGCAGGGGGCTTCGCGTAGGTCCTCGGTCGCGGTCGGGAAAGCCGCCGGTTGGGCGTCGAGGGCCTGGTGGTAGGCATCGTCCAGGACGACGAGGCGTGCCAGGGTGGGCACGCGGGCCTGAAGGGCCACCAGCCGCGCATGGTACTCAGGCCGCACCAGGGCGACCCCCGCCTCGGCGTTCGCCAGGATAAAGGCGACCCGGTCGTCGGCCTCGCCCACGTTCTGCGGCGCGACGACGGCGCCCAGCGTCCAGCAGGCGAAGTAGATGAACACCGTGTCGGGGTGGTTGATGGACAGTGTCGCCACGCAGTCGCCGCGCCGGATGCCCAACTCGGCCTGGAGGAAGTGGGCGACCTGGGCCACGCGGCGGGCGAACTGGGCGTAGGTGTACTCGGCGTGTTCGCCGCTGTCGTCGTTGTAGTAGACCAGGAAGACTTTGTCGGGCGTCTCGCGGGCGCGCACGTCCACGAGTTCGCCCAGCGAGCGGTAGGGGACGAGGGGCTGGCTGGAGGGGATGCCGCGTACAGAGCGGGCGGCGCGGATGTTGGCGGCGACGGCGGGCTGGTTCTCGGCCATGACGTGTCTCCTCACCTGGGGCGCCCGTTTCCAGTGGGCAAACGGGCGCCTGGGCTAAGGATAACCCGACAGGCCGTTGGCGTCAACCCGGTCACCCCTCCCCCCAGGGTTCCTACAAAGTCGTGGACTGCCCCGAACCCCTCCCCCGTCCCCTTCCCTGGCAGGGTTCAAGGGCGGACAGGGTGACAGAGGACTTTAACAATCTTCACCTTCAGCGAGCCAGACGGCGTGCAAGACAAAGGCGC
>CAZFUK010000364.1:0-5648 GCA_964522005.1 uncultured Anaerolineales bacterium
CCATGGTGAAGTAAAACAGCCTGCCCTCGGCGTCCTCGGCCATGCGGGCCACCAGCGGGTCGTCGGCGTTGAGCACCGACGTGCCGTTGTCGGCCACCACCTCGACCACCAGTTGCTTGACCCGCGCCAGGTCCTCGACGGTCTCCACGCCGCGCAGCCCCAGGTGGTCGGCCGAGACGTTGAGGACCGCGCCCACGTCGGAGCGGTCGAAGCCCAGCCCCTCACGCAGGATGCCGCCGCGCGCCGTCTCCATCACCGCCACCTCGACCGTCGGGTCCTTGAGGACCATGCGGGCGCTCCACGGCCCGGTCATGTCGCCCTTGAGGTAGCGTTCGCCGTTGATGTAGATGCCGTCGGTCGTGGTCAGGCCCACGCGCTTGCCCGACATTTTGAGGATGTGGGCCACCATGCGCGAGGTCGTCGTCTTGCCGTTGGTGCCGGTGATGGAGGCGATGGGGATGCGGGAAGGGGTGCCGGGCGGGAAGAGCATGTCCATGACCGGACCGGCCACATCGCGCGGCTTGCCCTCGCTCGGCGCGACGTGCATGCGGAAGCCAGGCGCCGCGTTGACCTCGACGATGCCGCCGCCCACCTCGCGCACCGACTTGGTGATGTCGGGCATGATCAGGTCAATACCGGCCACGTCCAGGCCGATGACTTTAGCCGCCAGGCGGGCGACCTCGATGTTGTCATAATGAATCTCGTCGGTGCGGTCAATGGCCGTGCCGCCCGTCGAGAGGTTGCCGGTCGAACGCAGGAACAGGGGCTGGCCCTGCGGCAGCACCGTATCCAGCGCCACACCGGCGAGCTGCATGAGCCGCTCGGCCTGGTGGTCCAGCTCTAGCCGAGTCAACACCTTCTCGTGGCCCACGCCACGCCGTGGGTCGCTGTTGACAATGTCCACCAACTGGCGCACCGTGTGGACGCCGTCGCCCACCACGTGCCCAGGCACGCGCTCGGACACGGCGATGACCTGGCCGTTGACAACCAGGATGCGGTAGTCCTTGCCCTCCAGGAACGTCTCCACGATGACGTCGTCGCGGTGCTCGGCGGCGGCGCGGAAGCCGGCCCGCACCTCGTCCACCGTTTTGAGGTTGAGCGACACGCCGCGCCCGTGGCTGGCGTCCAGCGGCTTGGTCACGACCGGGAAGCCGAGGTCCAGCGCGGCTTCCACCGCGTCCTCCTCGCTGTCCACGACGCGCTGCGATGGCACCGGCAAGCCTACGTCGCGCAGGAGTTGCTGGGTGAGTTCCTTGTCCTGGGCGATGTCCACGGCGATGTGCCGCGTCTCCGAGGTAATGGTGGCCTGGATGCGCTTCTGGTAGACGCCCCAGCCGAACTGGACCAGGCTGTGCTCGTTGAGGCGGATGTGCGGGATGCCGCGCCGGCGCGCCGCGGTGACCAGGGAGTGGGTGCTGGGGCCGAGGGCGAGGCGGTCGGCCAGGCGGGCCAGGTCGTCCAACTCGGCCTGGAAGCTGAACTGGGCGCGTTCGTCGCCGTGGAGCGCGCTGGGCAGGTCGTCGGGCAGCAGCCAGCGCACAAGGCGAATCGCCAGTTCGCCCGCCTGGAGGCCCACCTTTTCCTCATCATAGGAGTAGACCACGTAGTAGACGCCGTGGTTGCGCTTGAAGTGGGCGATTTCTTCCTCGGTGCGCGGCTGGGCGTTGAGGATGGCCTCTTTGCGCTGACGCACGTCGTCGGGGAGGGTGTTCCACGGCACGGTGCGCGATTTGCCGTAGGTCACGGGCGTGCCGGCCAGGTCCTGGAGTTCCAGGGCGACGTGCTCGATGACATGGCCGAGCCACGTGCCCTCGCGCAGGCGGCGGACAAACCCGCCCGGCTCACCGTAGGAGCAGGTGTGAGTCTGGAGCGAGGGCATCAGTTGGACCAGGTGGTCGGTGAAGCCTGGGAGTTTGGTGGTGGGGTAGTCTTCCATCTCCTCCAGGTCGAGGGTGAGGCGGATGAGCGGACGGTAGCCGTAGGGGTTCGGGCCGCGATAGACGCGCGTCTCCAAGGTCAACATACACAAATCTCCATAACGGAGGCTCAAGATGAAGGGGATTATAATGGGGCGGGTGAAAAAGCGCAAAGGGCGAAGGAGGACGGAGGACAGAGGACGGAGGACGGACCGCGAAATACGAAATACGCAGCCAAGCCCGTATCCTTGTCCATAGAAACGCGTTACGATAGGTGAATCGAGCGTACTCCCGTTGCCATCACTCTTGCTAGTGCGCTCTCCTGCGTCCGCTCGGCTCAGAGAAGGGGGTTTGAGCCGAGCGGGCTAGCAGTCCTGCTGTGATGCTCTGTGGCAAGGCGTGTGGCAGGTCGGGAGTGGCCTGGTTCTGCCTTAGAGTGCAACAACCTTCTTTTGTCTTGTTAGCCAAAATGGGGGCGGTGCCCGTGACGGGGCAACGGCCCCATTCGTCTATATAATAGGGCGAAGCCACCCTCTCACGGAGGGCTGGCGCGTGAACGAGAAGGGGGCTTCTCAGCAGCGCGGGAGGCTCGTTCACGGCCAGGACCGAGCCGTCGGCTTGTCCGCCCCCCACCCCGCTTGTGGACACCAAGGAAGTCACTCTACCGCCGCTTCCTGTTATTGAGGAAAGGAGTGCCCTATATGCGACGCATCCGCCCCATACCGCTGGTCTGGGTCGCCCTGATGGCGATTCTAGTCTGGCTGGTATCTATGTCGCTGAGCCTCGCCGCGGCCCCGTCGCCCTCGACGGTGGACGCCGCGCCGAGCGTCCCGACCGGCGCGAGCTTTATGGCCGGCCAGGTCATTGTCCGCGCCAAGCCGGGCGCCTCGGCCAAGCTGGCCGACGTGGCCGACAAAAGTGGCTACGCGGTCGTGGACAAGATTGAGAAGCTCGACCTGACCGTCTACCGCGTGCCGGCCGGCGCGGAGATGCAGGCCGTCGAAGCCTTTCGGTCGAACCCCAACGTGGCCTACGCCGAACTCAACGCCCTCGTCGAGGAGAACGTGAAGCCGCTGCGCGCGGGCCGCCCCGATAGCCTGACCGGCGCGTCGGCCGAACCCGCCTTCAACGACCCGTATCTCGGCTATCAGTGGAACCTGCGCTCCATCGAGGGCCTGGCCGCGCTGGGCGTCAGTCGGGGCGGCGGCGTCACCGTGGCCGTGATTGGTTCTGGCGTGGCCCTGGATAACCCCGAACTGACGCCGCGTCTCGTGCCCGGCTACAACTTCGTGGACAACACCACGACGCCGCTGGACGACCACGGCTTCGGCACGTTCAACGCCGGCCTCATCGGCGCGACGGCTAACAACAGTATCGGTGTCGTCGGTGTCGCGCCCGAAGTCAGCCTGCTGCCGATTAAGGCGCTGCGCCGCAACGGCGACCGCCTGGAAATCACCCACACCACCGTCGTTAGCTCGGTGCTGTTCGCCCTGGATCGCGGCGCGAAGGTCATCCACATCGAAGCCGCCTGGGACGCGCCCTCGCAGTCCGTGGCCGATGTCATGGCCCTGGCGCGGCAGCGCGGCGCGCTGGTGATCGCCCCCGCCCACCGCCTCTACCCCGCCGCCTACCCCGGCGTGATCGGCGTCAGCGCCCTCAACGACGACGACAGCCATCCCGCCTGGACCGGCTCGGGCAACCAGGTCAAGCTCAGCGCGCCCGGCTCGTCGGGCATGGTCAGCACCTGGCCGTCGCCCGGTAGCTGCCCCATCGCCACCTGTCCCTACTACGGCGAGGGCCAGACGCACTTCGCCTCCGCCCACGTGGCGGGGGTGGCGGCGCTGGTCATGAGCGCGCACCCTGACTGGAAGGTCGAGCAGGTGGAAGCGGCGCTGTTCAACAGCGCCAAGGACCTCGGCCCGACTGGTTGGGACGGTGACTTCGGCTATGGTAAGGTCAATGCCGCCGCCGCCCTTGGCGCGCCCGTGGCTCCCCCGCCGCCCGCACCGCCCACCAACACCCCGACCCCCAGCCCGACCCCTGGCGCGTCGCCCGTGCCCCAGCCCACCTCGGCCTGTAACCTGAGCAAGACTGAGGGTTGTATTGGGAACAACGGCCGCCTGGTCGTCTCGACGTTCTACGATCTCAACCGCAACCGCTTCATGGACGTGGGCGACATGGCCCTGCCCGGCGTGACGGTCCAGCTCTTCGACCTGTCGGGCAATCCCATTGCGGGCCAGCCGCCCAAGCAGACCGTCCAGATCAACAGCTACCAGGCCATCGCCGACTTCCTGGGGCTGGATTCGGGCCGCGCCTACCGCGTGCGCGTCACCGCGCCGCCTGGCTACGTGGCGACCGTGACCGAGTACATCGTGGAGTCGGCCAGCTTCGCCTTCTGCTGTACGGTGCAGATTCAGTTCCCCTTCGGCGGGATCGGCAGCACCATCACGCCGACGCGCACGGTGACTAGCACCCCGTACACCATCACCCCGACCCGCACGGCGACCAGCACGCCGTACACCATCACGCCGACGGCCACGCGCACGGCCACGCCGGGCACGGCGACGGTGACGCCGACGCGCACCCAGACGCCGCTACCCACCCCCACGCCGACGCTGCCGTTTAACAAGCCGGGCGGTCGGATCCAGATTCCCGCCATCTTCCAGCCCACGCCTGGGCCGGGCGAGACGATGGAAGCCTGGATCGCCATCCAGAACGTCGGCAGCGGCGCGACCAAGGCCATCATGGCCCTCTGGCCGGCCCATTCGGGCTACTGCGAGCCGCAGGCGCCCGGCCCGTTCAAGGTCGAGTGCACGGGTCTGCTGTTCCCCGGCTCGTCCTGGCAGTTCCGCCAGGGGTCGCTGCCCACGGCGGCCATGGCCGGTATCGTCTACTCAGTGCCGGCGGAAGAGGCCGACGCGGCCTGCCGCGCCGCCGACCAGGCTCAACGGAGCGGCACTTGGTGGCAGTGGGAAGAGAACTGGTGGAACCACCGCTGGGGCTACGGCGAGCCGTTGGCCGTCGAGGTCAACCGCCGCTACATCAACAACCAGAGCGGGCTGTCGCGCGCCAGCTCGTACATTGGTATCTCCGACCTGATGGAAGGCGTCTCCGATGTTCGCTTCGGCGGCTACATGTACTACGCGCCGGTCAACTATGTCGGCTATGCCGGCTGCAACAGCCAGTTGATCATCCACAACTCGGGCGACGAGTGCACCTCGGTGGAAATCTGGTACAAGGAGCAGGATAACTGCCTGCGCTCGCTGATTGACGAGGTGATGCAGTTGGCGCCGGGCGAAGCCGTCGTCGTCAACCCACCGCCGGGCCTTGGCCCCGGTTGGATTGGCTCGGCCTGGATTCGCGCCTCGCAACCGCTGGGCATCGTAGTGGACACGACGTGCCAGAGCGGAGCGACGCAGACCTTCACCAGCTACAACGGCGTGCCGGCCCAGACCTACAACACACTGAGCACGACCTACGCGCCCGGCTCGATGGTGAACTACGCGCCGCTGCTCTTCCGCGAGGAGTACGGCTGGGACACGACCATCCATGTCCAGAACCTGAGTTCGGTGACCAACGCCAAGGTCAAGATCTACTTCTATGACAACGTGGGTGGAATTATCCGCACCGTCGTGGACTGGATCTGCCCGCGCGGGTCGCAGGACTTCAGCCTCGGCTCCATCAACAACCTGCCCGGTGAGTATGTCGGGGCGATTGAGATTCAATCGCAAG
>CAZFUK010000365.1:0-5644 GCA_964522005.1 uncultured Anaerolineales bacterium
GTCCTTGGCTTCCTTCAGGCCCAGGCCGGTCAGCTCGCGCACGACCTTGATGACCTGGAGCTTCTGGGCGCCGATTTCCTTCAGGACGACATCGAACTCGGTCTGCTCCTCGACCGGGGCCGGGGCCGCGCCGTCACCAGCGCCGCCGGCCGCGCCGCCGGCCGGCATCGCCATCGCCATCGGGGCGGCGGCCGACACACCCCACTCCTCCTGCAGGCGCTTGGAGAGCTGGGCGGCTTCGAGGACGGTCAGGGTATTGAGCAGTTCAACGATCTGGTTCAGTTTATCGGACATGGGAAGAAACTCCTTATGAGCTACGGGTGATGGTGGCCTTAGGCCTCGGTGGGCGCGCCCATTTGCTCGGCGCGCTGTTGGATGACGTACGCAATTTCACGCAGCGGGGCCTGCACCAGGCCAACCAGTTGCTGGAGCGGTCCGACCACCATGCCGGCAATCTGGGCCCGGCTCTGGTCGCGCGTCGGCATGTCCAGCAGTTGTCGCACTTCCTCGCCCCGCAGCACGCCCTGACCCAGAATCGCGCCCTTGACGGTCAGAATCTTCGTCTCGGTGACGAACTGGTTGAGCAGGCGGGTCGAGGTCGGAATGTCGTCGTGCACGAAGGCGAACGCTGTCGGCCCCTGGAGCAGGTCTTCAGGCGCGGCATTGCCCAGTTGCTCCAGCGCGAGCGACATGAGCGTGTTCTTCGCAACGCTGAATGTGGTACCCTTGGCGCGAAGCTGACCGCGAATCTTGTTGATATCGCTGACGGGCAACCCACGGTATTCCGTCAGGATAATCACTTGCGACTGCCGCAGCTCCTCGAGCATGGCATCCAGTTCAGCTTGCTTCTCGGTCCGTGTCTTGGGCAAGTGAACCTCCTTGTACAGTCAGCCGTCGGGCGCCCGCCCGACAGCCCACTGACGTATCACAACAAAAAAGCCCGCATGCGCCGAGGCGACATGCAGGCCAATGACCGTCTGTGAGGGGCAGGCGATGAGCGGGTCACCGTCCACCAGGCTTCCACAATCGTCAATGAACTGTCGCCTCGGCAGGAGATTAAGCTCCCGGGGAGCGCCTGCTGTCTGCAGCGGAACTGGGGGCAAGTATAGCACACGCGCGTAACGATGTCAAGTTTTGCGCGGAACCCCTCCCCCTCCCCTCCCCTACCAAGGGAGGGGCGTCGTCTCCCCCTTCCTTGGCAGGGAAGGGGGCGGGGGGTTAGGTCCAGACCGTCGTCCGTCACCCTTTGCGGGTCTTATCGTCGTGGACGCCGGCCTCATGGGTGATGATGAGCGCCTGGGCGATGTCCTTCATGGGCCGCCGCGTGTCCATGCTCATCTTCTGAATCTTGCGGAAGGCGTCGCTCTCGCTGAGGCCCTGCGTCGTCATCAGGATGCCCTTGGCGCGGTCCACCAGCTTGCGCGTCTCCAGAGTGTCCTTGATAGTCTCGTTCTCTTTGCGGAGCGCCTCGAACTCGCGGAAGCGGGCGATGCCCACCTCGATGGCGGGCGAGAGGTCCGACGGGCGAAAGGGCTTGGTGATGAAGGCGATGACCCCCGCCTCCTGCGCCCGCTGCACATACCCCTTCTCGTTGTAGCCCGTCACCAGCACCACCGGCGCGATGCGCTCCTCGGTCAGAATCTTGGCGGCGTCAATGCCGTCGAGGTCGGGCATCTTGATGTCCATCAGGATGGCGTCGGGCTTGAGTTGCCGCGCCAGGTGGACCCCGCTGCGGCCATCCCCCGCCGTCCCGACGACCAGATAGCCCAACCCTTCGAGAGTTTCCTTCATATCCTGGACGATAATCGGGTCGTCGTCCACGACGATGACACGTGTCCGTTCCATTGGCGTCCTCCTCCCTCAAAACGGCGACGCGCTAGCCGGCGCCATTGCGGCGCGACGACTGCGCGGTAAAGGTCACACGGGCGACGGCCCCACCGGCCGCATCGTTGGTGATGCTGAACTGGCCCTGGAGACCGCCCGTGGTCAGGTTGCGCACGAGTTGCAGCCCCGTGTCCGGCGCGAAGCCCTGCGGCGCGCCCTGGCCGTCGTCGCGGACTTCGACCTCGACCTGGTCGCCGCGCTGGGCCAGCCGAATCCAGACGTTGCCGTGGGTCTGCTCTCCGAAGGCGTGTTCAATCGCGTTGAGAATCAACTCGGAGATGACCAGGGCGGCATGCGTCGCCCGCTCCCCCGCGATAAACACGTCGCCCCCCTCCACATGGAACTGGACGACCAGCGGCGGCGGGACGAGTTGGCGCGATAGCTCCACCAGCCGCTCCGTCAGCGCCCGCAGGTTGACACGCCGCTCGTTGGGGTCGAACAGGAACTCGTGGACGGCCGCCACGTGGTGGATGCGGTTGATGGCTTCCTGGAGCGCGGCCCGCGTCTCGGCGCTTTCGGCCCGCCGGGCCTGAATGCTGATGAGCGACGTGAGGGTCTGCAAGCTATTGCGGACCCGGTGCTGGAGTTCCAGCAGCATGTCGGTCTTGAGCTTGAGTTCCCGCGCCCGCCGCCGCTCTTCGGTTTGGTCGTGGACCGTCAGCACCGCGCCCACCACATGGGGCACCGAGGCTTCGAGGCTGACCAGCCGCCGCCAGGTGCGCTGTGGGGGGCGCGTGCCAATCAGAGGAATGGCCTTCTTGATCCAGTAGCTGCCTTCGGGCCGCTCTTCAACTTCCTCCAGGCAGCGGCACTCGGTCATGGCTCGCACCGCCAGGGGTGCGTCCTTGGTCGGCAGTTGCGCCAGTTCCAGCCCCTCGAGCTGGACCCGAAAGCCGGCGCGGTTGAGGATACTCGTCGCCACGCCGCTGGCGTACTGGATCTCCTGGGCGCGGTTCACCACCAGGATGCCGTCGTACTCGCTGAACGGGCTGAGCCTGGCGGCCCCTTCCAGCAGACCCTGCGCGGCCATCTGTTGCAGCGTCGTAATAGCCTGGCGGAAGGCCGGCTTGCGGTGGCGCTGGCGCTCCTCCTGGATGAGGGGGCGGTCGAAGGCGAGCAGGCCAATCGGGGCGTGGCCCGGGCTGAACACCGGGTAGATCACCCGCACGAGGTTGCCCTGCGCCAGCTTCTGCATCGTCCGCGCCGGCCGCTGCCCCTGGAGCGCGCGCGTACCCGGCCCGCCCGCTTCCAGGGGCCAGATGCTGTCGAGGATGGACTCGCGCCAGTAGGCCGGCACCGAGTGGGGCGGCGCATGGGCGATGATGCGGCCCCGGTTGCCTTCCAGCTTGTACAGGACGGCGTCGGCGCGGCTCAGGTCGGCCACAATCCCCAGGGAGTGGGCCACGCGCTGGAGCACTTCTTCGCCCGTGTCGAGCAACGCTGTCTCGGTCATCATAGGCGGCTTTACCTCTGATGACCGTAATTATACACCGAGCGGCCGAGATTGAGGAATAATGCGCTAGCCGAGCGGGGCGAACAGGTCCACACTCAGGCCGTCGGGGTCCGCGACGACGGCGTAGCGCTGGCCCCAGAAGGCGTCCCACGGCTCGCGCCGCCCCTGGTAGCCCGCCGCGACCAGCCGGGCGTAGACTTCGTCCACCTCGGCCGGCCTGTCGCACAGGAACGCCAGGCCCATGCGCTGGCCGCGCGGCTCCTCCCAGTCCGGGTAGATGTCTTTGACCATCGCCTCGGCGTTCCAGGAGATGCGGTAGCCATTGGGCGTGATGACCTCGGTGAACTGCTCAGTGTCGGGAACTTCGGGGATGTCCAGCCCCAGCAAGCGGTAAAACTTGAGCGAGGCTTGCATATCGCGGACGGTCAGGCCAACCATGTCAGGCCGAATGGGCATAGAGACCTCCTACAGTGAATGTGTTTCACCCCCATTCTACCACACGAACGGCGACATCTATCTGTCACCGTTTAGCGTACTGGGTAACGAGTTGTTGGCCCAGGCGCAGCAGGCACTCGCGGAGTTCGGGCGGGGCGTGGACCTCGACTTCAGAGCCGAAGCGGGCGAAGAGGCGGGCGAAGTAGTCCATCTCGGTCGGCGGGCAGCGCAGGGCCAGCGTGCCCGATCCGTCGGGCCGGCGCTGAATCTGCCCGCCGAGATCCGGCTCGCTCTCCAGCCAGGCGACGCCGCGCGGGGTGAGCGAGGCTCTGATTTCGGGATGCGCGGGGTGGTCATAGGGCCGCGTCTCGACGGGGGCCGGGGCGAAGTCCGGGGCGGGCGCCTCGACCGTCTGGACGCGGTCCACGCGGTAGGTGCGCACCGCGCCGTGCTCGTGGGCGTAGGCTTCCAGGTACCACAGCCCGTGCTGGGCGTAGACGCGGCGCGGGAGGAGGTGTTGGACTGACACGCGGCTGGCCGACTGGTAGGTGACGCGCAGCCAGGCGTCGGTCCGCGCCGCGTCAATGAGCGGTTCGAGGAAGGGCGCGGGCTGGTGTCGCTCCGGGATGTGCAGATGGACGGCGGCCAGCAGGGCTTCGACCTGGGGCCACTGGCCGTCAGGCAGCAGGGCGCGGAGCTTCGCCAGGAGCGAGGCGAGGTCGGCGGAGTAGGGGGCGTCCGACAGCCGCGTGACCGAACTCAGGGCCAGCAGGAGCAGGAAGGCTTCGTGGGCGGTCAGGGGGAGGGGCGTCAGGCGGTAGTCGTCGGGGAGGGCGTAGCCGCCGCCCACCCCTTCGCGGGCGATGACGGGCACGCCCATCTCGCACAGGGCCTGGACGTCGCGCAGGATGGTGCGCTTGGAGACTTCAAAGTGGTCGGCGATGGCCTGGGAGGTGCGGGGCCGCTCCTGGAGCAGGAGCAGGATACCCGTCAGCCGCTCAATTCGGTTCATACTGGTTCTCTACAAGCAAACGCGGCGAGTGTGTTATACCCCAACACACCCGCCGCGTCAAACACCTTCCCTTCCTACCTCTTCCTACGCCTTCCCACCTTCTTCCTCGTCCCGCGCCTTGCCCTGGCTGCCGCGCAGCAGCGCCGCGCCGACGGCGAGGGCCGCCGCCCCCGCGCCCGCCGCCACCGCGAAGCGCCGCCAGTAGCCGTCGTCCTCCGGCTCGCCGGGCACGTAGCTCTTGAACAGGCGGCCCCACTTGGTGTTGTAGGCGTCCTGGACGCGACCCTGGCCGACGCGCGGATACCAATAGGCGTCGTGGTAGGCGCGCGAGGCGACATAAGACCAGGGCACGATGGGACTTTGGAGCAGCGGCTTCTCCAGCGGCTTGAGCGGGCCGTGGTAGATCAGCTTCTGGCCCTTGCTGGCGAAGGTGTCCTCCTGGATAAAGCCCCAGGACTGGTCAATCAGGTCGGTGTCACCCACGATCTCAATCTGGCGCGGGTCGCCCACCCCCAGGCCGCGCTCGTGGGCCAGGCGGATGAACTGGAGGTCCATTGGGTTGAAGCCCTGCAACTTGGCGGAGACAGCGTCAATGGCGACCTGGTCGGCCGAGGCCAGGATGATATCCTTCTCGTGCCAGCGCATGGCGCGCGGGCCGGGGCCGTCACCCGCGAACGTGCCGTCCATGACGGCGAACAGCCCGCTGTGAATCTCCTGCTGGATGGCGAGCAGGTCCACCACTGTCTCGTGGATGACGGCATGGGTCCAGTGGCGCTTCTCGTTGAGCAGCCCGCCGAAGGCGTTCTTCATCGCGCCCGTGATGGTCGTAAAGACGTGGGTCTTGACCGTCGGCAACTGAA
>CAZFUK010000366.1:0-5638 GCA_964522005.1 uncultured Anaerolineales bacterium
TAGAGACCCCCTCTGCGGGTCACGGGGCTGTAAACGTCGTTGAGGCGTTTACAGCCTCTTTACACTTTCGCCACACGCTCTACACAGGCTAGAGGTAGGATAGGGTTCATGAGATACCTTGACGGAGATAGTTTGACAGGTGATGAGCCGAAAGGATGATGCTACGATGTGGCGACGACGTTGGTGGGGGCCGCGACGGGTGATTATCGCGCCGTGGGGTCGTCCGTGGCGCAGGCGCTGGGGCCGGGGCTTCGGGGGCATGGGCTGCTTACTCGCCAGCGGGATGCTGTGCATGCTGTTAGTCATGGTCATGCGGCTGATACGGTAGGCGGCGGTGGTGCGCAGACCTGACAGGGGTTCACAAGGTCCCCGAAGGGGAAACCCTGTCAGGTCTGGCGCTTGCCCAATCCCCCAGGTGGAGTATAATGGGGAGCCATGACTGACACCCCCTTTACCATCCTCTGCCTGGCGACCGACCCCAAGGGCTTCCCCTTGCTGGAAGAGTGCAAGCGCCAGGGCGCCTACGTCATCCTGCTGACGCGGGACAAGTGGCGCGGGGCCGACTGGCCCTGGGCCAGCCTGGACGAGGTCCACTTCCGCCCCGACCTGCGCACCCAGCCCGACGTGACCCTCCACGTCGCCAGCCTGGCCCGCCAGCGCCGCCTGGACCAGATTATCGCGCTGGACGACTACGACGTAGAGACGGTGGCCGCCCTGCGGGGCCACTTGCAGATTGACGGCATGCTGGAAACGGCGGCCCGCCGCTTCCGCGACAAGCTGGCGATGCGCGTCCAGGCGCGGCGGGCGGGCATCCTGGCGCCCGACTTTGTGGCCGCCGTCAACGGCGCGGAGATCGCCGACTTCCTGCGCCGCGTCCCGCCGCCGTGGATGCTCAAGCCGCGTGACGAGGCCGGGGCGATTGGCCTCCGCAAGCTGCACGGTGAGCACGAGGTCTGGGACAGCCTCGCCGGCCTGGGCGACCGCCACAGCTACTACCTGCTGGAGCAGTTCATCGAGGGCGACGTCTTCCACGTCGACTCCATCGTGGCCGATGGCCGCGTCCTGTTCACCGTGGTCAACCAGTACGGCCGGCCGCCCATGAGCGTGCTGCACCAGGGCGGCATCTTCTCCAGCTTTACCCTGCCGCGCCGCTCGGAGACGGCCCAGGCGCTCAGCCTGCTGGCCCGCGAGGTGGTGGAGGCGATGGGGCTGGCCCGCGGTGTAGCCCACACCGAGTTTATCCAGCGCCGCGCGGGCGGGCGGCTGTTCTTCCTGGAGACGGCGGCGCGGGTCGGCGGGGCGCACCTGGACCGCCTCATCGAGGCGGCGACCGGGCTGAACCCGTGGACCGAGTGGGCGCGGCTGGAACTGGCCCAGCTACGGGGCGAGACGTATCACCTGCCGCCCACGCGGGACGACTACGCCGGGCTGCTGATCTGCCTGGCGCGGCAGGAGGCGCCCGATCTGGCGGCGTACGGCGCGCCGGAAATCGTGTGGCGGCTCGCCCGCGACTACCACGCCGGCCTGCTCGTCGCCTCGCCCGACCCCGACCGCGTCCAGGCCCTGCTGGCCGAGTACGGCGGCCGGTTCGCCACCGATTTCCTGGCCTACCAGCCCCCGCCCGACAAGGGCGACCGCTAGCTCAGGCGCTGAAACAGACAGGGTGGAGAGGCAGGTCATCGCCTCTCCACCCTGTCTGTGTTACGGGGGCAGGGTTAGCGCCAGACCTGTGACGTGTCACCGCTCGCGCCGTAGGTGATGAACAACTCGCCGGGGCCGGTGTCGGCCGTATTGCGCAGGAACCAGCCCCCGCCCCGGAAGATGCCGGGCGTGTCGGTCCCGTTGGCGTCCCAGTCGCCCACGACAGGGGTATCACTCGCCAGGCCGTACGTGAACGCGATGTTCGAGGGGCCGGTGTCGTTCGAGTTGCGCAGGTACCACGAGCCGCCTCGGAAGACACCGGGTGTATCCGTGCCGTTGCCATCCCAGTCGCCTACCAGGGGCGTATCACTCGCCAGACCGTAGGTGAAGGCGATGTTCGAGATGCCGGTGTCGTTCGTGTTGCGCAGATACCAGGTGGCTCCGCGCCGCACTCCCACCGTCTCCGTGCCATTGCCGTCCCAGTCACCGCAGAGCGGGGTATCACCCCCCATGCCGTAGCTGAAGGCGTGGTCGGCCGCTCCGCCGCCGACGGTGTCCTTGATGTACCACACGCCGTTGCGGAAGACCCCCGGCGTGCGCGTGCCGTCGCCATCCCAGTCGCACATGAGCGGGATGTCCGACGACAGGCCGTAGGTGAAGGCGAGGTCGGAGACCCCGGTCGTGAGGGAGTTGCGCAGATACCAGGACCCGCCGCGCACGATGCCCACCCGGTTGAGGGTGGCCGAGCCGACGGCGGTGGACGTGTTACCCGCGCCGGTGACGGCGACGATCTTGTAGTAGACGCTCTGGCCCGCCGCGCCGGCGTCAGTGGTGCTCTGCTTGCCGTTGGCCGTGCCAAAGGCGGCGGGAGCTACAGTCGCCAGCAGGGTGGCCGGGCCCGGGGTGAAGCCGGGCGTCGTGCCGCGATAGACGCGGTAGCCGATGACGAGTTCGCGCCCGTTGAGGGTGTCGTTGACGACGTTGTTCCAGGTCACGACGTTGTCCGCCCCACTCTGAAGCACCTGGAGGCCGGCGGGCTGGGCCGGCGTATCAATCTTGGCGTCTTCCAGGAGGACGACACCCCAGTTGGAGTTGACCGGGACGGTGACCTGCCCGCTGCTGACAGTGTAGGTCGTGCCGGAGAGCGCCTCGCGCAGCAGCGCGCCATCGGCCAGGTTGAACGGCGCAGCGTTGAGGCCGCTAAACGTCGCGTTGTGCTGACTGCTGTCGCGGTTGAGGGCGATGAGGGCGGTCTGCGCCCCGTTGGTCCGCCCGAAGCCGTAGAGCTTGGCCGCGTCGTCCACAATCAGGCCGTGCTGCACGTCGCCGTCCTGGAGCGCGCGGTAGCTGTGGCGGATGCTGGACATCTGGCGGGCGAAGGGCAGCAGGTTGCCCGTGTCGGCGCTGTAGTCGCCCGGCGTGTCGTCCCACGGGTAGGGGGCGCGGTTGTAGGGGTCGTCCTCGTACTTGCCGTTGGAGGGAACGCCGTCCATACTCAGGCCGACCTCGTCGCCATAGTAGAGGGTGGGCGCGCCGGCGTAGCTGAAGGCGAACAGCCACCACTCCTTCATGCGCTGGACCGCCGCCGCGTCGTTGTCGTTATTGATCTTCTTGAGCAGGAAGCGCAGGCGGTTGGTGTCGTGGGAGTCGGCCAGGTTCATCATGGCCTTGAAGGCCATGGGCGGGTAGTCCTCGGCGATGGTGCGCAGGCGGACGTCGAACTGCGACGGGCTGAGGTAGCCAATGGGGCCGGTGATGCTGGCCGAGTTGGCGTCGTTGTCCTCGAAGGACGTCCCGCTGTTGCAGCCGTTGCCGCCCGTGCAGCCCGTGAACAGCCAGCTCATCACCGCCGCGCGGAAGCGGTAGTTCATGACGCTGTCCCACTCATTGCCCAGCAGCCAGGGGGTGGCGTCGCCCCACTCCTCGCCCAGCATGACCACGTCGCTCTTGCCCGTCACGCCGGCGTTGCGCACGGCGGCGCGGAAGCCCTCCCAGTAGTCGTTGGTCGGGTCGTTGGTGACGCCGGGGTCCACATCGCCGCCGACGTCGAAGCGCCAGCCGTCGGCGCCCTGACTGGTCCAGTAGGGACCGACCGAGGCCAGGCCGTTGCTCCAGATGAGGTTGCGCACCGCCGTCGAGTTGGCGCGCAGCTTGGGCAGCGACGAGTAGCCGTACCAGGCCTCGTAGGTCTGCGGCACATCGCTCGGCCCGTTGTTGCAGTACACCGTGGTCGCGCCGTCCTTGCCGGGGGTGCCGATGTCTGGGAAGTAGTACCAGGAGTAGTACGGGGAGGCGCCGTCCTCGCACGCGCCGCTGTTGTCGTCCGCGCCGATGCCGCCTGGGCTGGTCAGGTTGCCCGCCGCGTCGTAGCGGTGGTAGCGGTCGAAGTACTTGCTGTCCGACGAGGTGTGGTTAAACACGCCGTCGAGCATAAGCTTGATGCCGTGGGCGTGGGCCGTCTGGGCCAGGGTCTGGAAGTCGGCCAGGGTGCCGAAGTCGGGGTCAATGGTCAGGTAGTCCGCCGTGTCGTACTTGTGGTTGGACGGCGCGCGGAAGATGGGGTTGAGGTAGAGGACGGTGACGCCCAGGTTGTCGAAGTAGCCCTGCTGGACCTTCTGGGTAATCCCCTTGAGGTCGCCGCCGTAGAAGTTGTCACCGTACTTGTCGGGGCAACTTGGCGTCTGCACGCCGCGCGGGTCACAGACGGTCACGTTCCAGCCGCTCTGGTTGGAGCGGACAATGGCGCCGCTCGTGTTGTACGAGAAGCGGCCCGCCGTGGGGTTGTTAGTCGGGTCGCCGTCGCGGAAGCGGTCGGGGAAAATCTGGTAGACGACGCCGCGCTGCATCCAGGCGGGCACGTCGAAGGCCGGGTCGTAGACCGTGATCTGGAAGGAGTTGCCCTCGGCGCTGCCCTGGCTGCCGCGCCCCTCGCCCCAGCCGCCGGGATTGGTGCGACCGCCGTAGTAGGCGTCGGGCGACTTGGCGCTGTAGTAGGCGGTCGCGCTGCCATCGACCGCGCGGAAGGTGTAGTAGAGGGCGGTAGTCTGGTTAGGGATCGGCACCGCGACGGTCCAGAACATGACCGGGCCGAGCACAGGGTCAATGTCACTGCTGTCGAAGCTCATGGGCAGCAGTGACTCGGCGTTGTCGCGGTCGTTCCAGACCCGCAACGTGACCGATGGTACGTCGTTATGGCAGGTGCGGAACTTGAGGGTGACCACCGTCTCGACCGTAGTGACTGGCCCCGTGGGGTAACGATACTCGGTCAGGAACGAGTTGTGGCCCAGGCCGACGTAGTAGACGTTGTTGTCGCCCACCGAGGCGCCCGCGCAGGAACTGGCCGGCGTATAGGACGTAAACGACCAGTTGAAGCCGGTGTAGCCGTGGCAGTTACTATTGGTCGTACCGTAGTCGCACACAGCGTACTGATAGTCTACGGTGCGCCCGTCCGGGATGGCCGTGCCCGTGTTGCACTCGAAGCGGGCACTGGTGCCATTAGGTAGACCGGTCCCGTTCAGGTAGGCGCAGGCAGTGCGCGTGTAAGTGTTGGCGGTCTGGTCATGCAACTCGACCATCACACCCTCGCCAAAGTCGGTGTTGACGGCGAGGGTAAACTTGTAGCCCGGATTGTTGTTGGGCGGCGGGTTGGGGGTTTCGTTGACGATGGTGCAGGTGGTACAGGCCAGGGCGGGTTGACCCGTCGCGGCGATGGCGAGGAGGAGGAGGACCGCCAGGGCGGCCAGGCGAGCCAGGTATTTGGTTGTCGGTCGGTAGCACTTGAGCATCCATGCCCCCTTTGGCCGCCGAAACGCGTCGGCGGACGCCCTGGGCTGGCAGGAGCGCCTGCCAGCGTGAGACTGCCTGCCTAAATCCGTTTAGTAAATCCTTTTAGACACCAGTATACCAGAAGCGACGGGGTTTGTCAAGGCGCAACCGGGGGCGGGCAGGGTTCTTTCAAAGTCGTAGTCCATGAGGTACAATCCTCCCGACCTACCAC
>CAZFUK010000367.1:0-5630 GCA_964522005.1 uncultured Anaerolineales bacterium
GTACCAGGGGTTGACCTTCTGGACCCCCAACATCAACATCTTCCGCGACCCGCGCTGGGGGCGCGGCCAGGAGACGTGGGGCGAAGACCCGTACCTGACGGGCGAGATGGGCGCGGCTTTCGTGCGCGGCCTCCAGGGCGACGACCCACGCACCCTCAAGGCGGCCGCCTGCGCCAAGCACTTCGCCGTCCACAGCGGCCCGGAGGGACAGCGCCACGGCTTCGACGCCCGCGTCTCCCCCCGCGACCTGCGCGCCACCTACCTGCCCGCCTTCAAGAAGCTCGTCACGGAAGCCGGCGTCGAGGCGGTCATGGGCGCCTACAACCGCGTCAACGGCGAGGCCTGCTGCGCCAGCGAGACGCTGCTGGTGGACATTCTGCGCGGCGAGTGGGGCTTCCAGGGCCACGTTGTCTCCGACTGCGGCGCGCTCAACGACATCCACAACCACCACGGCGTCACCGCCAACGCCGTCGAGACCTCGGCGCTCGCGCTCCAGCGCGGCTGCGACCTGTGCTGTGGCGAGACCTACCGCCACCTGGCGGAGGCCGTGGCGCAGGGGCTGGTGACAGAAGCGGACGTTGACCGCGCGCTGGGCCGCGTGCTGGCGACGCGCTTCAAGCTCGGCCTGTTCGACCCGCCGTCGGAGGTTCCCTACGCCGGCCTCCCCATGAGCGTCGTCGGCTGTGACGCGCACCGCGCCCTGGCCCACGAGGCCGGCCTCAAGTCGGTCGTCCTGCTCAAGAACGAGGGCGGTCTGCTGCCCATCACCGATAGCGTGCGCAGCCTGTACATCACCGGCCCCACCGCCGGCAGTGTAGACGCCCTGCTCGGCAACTACTTTGGGCTGAGCGACTCACTCACGACGCTACTCGAAGGCATCGTCCACCGCCTGCCCGAAGGCATCCGTGTCGAGTACCGCCTGGGCTGCTTGCTGGTCCAGCCCACGACCAACCCCATTGACGTGGCGATGGTCGAAGCGCCGCGCACCGATGTGGTCATCGCCTGCATGGGGCTGACGCCCCAGTTCGAGGGCGAGGAAGGCGACGCCCTAGTCTCGACGGCCCAGGGCGACCGCCCGAACATTGACCTGCCCGCCGTCCAGGTCAAGTTCCTCAAAGGCCTGGTCGCCCACGGGGCGCGGCTGGTGCTGGTCCTGACGGGCGGCGGCCCCATCGCGCTGGGCGAACTGGCCGACCTGGCCCAGGCCATCCTGTTCGTCTGGTATCCCGGTCAGGAAGGCGGCCACGCCGTGGCGGACATTCTGTTCGGCCACGCCGCGCCGTCGGGCAAGCTGCCGGTCACCTTCCCCCACTCCCTGGCCGACCTCCCGCCCTTCGAGGACTACAGCATGGCCGGGCGGACCTACCGCTACATGGCCGCCGAGCCGCTCTACCCCTTCGGCTTTGGCCTGAGCTACACCGCGTTCGCCTACCACGACCTGCGCCTGTCGGACACGGTCGTCCCCGCCGGCCAGCCGCTCGAGGTAAGCGTCGTCCTGACCAACACGGGCGCGGTGGAGGCGGAGGAGACCGTCCAGGTCTACCTGAGCGACCTGGCCGCCTCCGTCGCCGTGCCCATCCACAGCCTGGTGGCCTTCCAGCGCGTGCGCCTCGCCCCCGGCGCGAGCCAGACACTGAGCTTCACGCTGTCGCCGGAGAGCATGCTGCTGGTGGACGATACGGGGGCGTCGCGGCTGGAGCCGGGCGAGTTCCGCGTCACCGTGGGCGGCTGCTCGCCGGGCGAGCGCGGCCTCGGCCTCGGCGCGCCCCCGCCAGTCAGCGCGGTCTTCACGGTGGTCTAGCGGCCTCCGACAAGTGGCACTCAGTTTGCTTTGCGGTGGTGAGTCTATGAGGTGAACCGCCTGACGGTTCCGCACCCTTCGGGGGAGGGGTGAAGAGAGCGTGACCCACGTCGAGGAGGCGCCCAATGGCTGAAGTCATCACCCGCCAGTCCCGCCCGCGTCGGGGCTGGCAGCGCTGGCTCCTGGCCGACTACACGGAACGTATGGAGGGGCCGGGCACGACCGAGAAACATGCCCATACCCACCCCTGGTGGCAGGTTATGTGCCTGACCGGGGTGGACTACTTCTCGACCCTGGGCTACCAGCCGGGCATCGCCGCCCTGGCCGCCGGGTCGCTGGCCCCCATCGCCACCCTGATTCTCATCCTTCTCACCCTGTTCGGCGCGCTGCCCATCTACCGCCGCGTGGCCGTCGAAAGCCCGCACGGCGAAGGCTCCATCGCCATGCTCGAACACCTTCTACCCTGGTGGCAGGGCAAGCTGTTTGTCCTGATTCTGCTCGGCTTCGTGGCGACGGATTTTGTCATCACCATCACCCTGTCCGCCGCCGACGCCACGGCGCACATCGTCGAGAACCCGTTTGTCCCGGCCTTCCTCCACGACCACCCCATCCCGCTGACCCTCATCCTGGTCGGCCTGCTGGCGGCCATCTTCCTCAAGGGGTTCAAGGAGGCCATCGGCGTGGCCGTGGCCCTGGTAGTCGTCTACCTGGCGCTGAACCTGGTCGTCGTGGGCGTCGGTCTCTACCAGGTCATTACCCACCCCACAGTGCTCGCCAACTGGCGGCAGAACCTGTTTACCGAGCACGGCAACCCGCTGCTGATGCTGGGCATGGCCCTGATTCTGTTCCCCAAGCTGGCGCTGGGGCTGTCGGGCTTTGAGACAGGGGTAGCGGTCATGCCCCTGGTGCAGGGTCATCCCGACGACACCGAGGCGCAGCCGACCGGTCGGGTCCATAACACCCACAAGCTGCTGCGGACGGCCGCCCTCATCATGAGCGGCTACCTCATCGCCAGCAGCGTGGTCACAACAACCCTCATCCCGCCCGCCGAGTTCCAGCCCGGCGGCCAAGCGAGCGGCCGCGCCCTGGCCTACCTGGCCCACGCCTACCTGGGCGACCTCTTCGGCACGGCCTACGACCTGAGCACGATTCTGATTCTATGGTTCGCCGGCGCCTCGGCCATGGCCGGGCTGCTGAACATCGTGCCGCGCTACTTGCCGCGCTACGGCATGGCGCCCGACTGGACGAGGGCCACGCGGCCCCTGGTTCTGGTCTTCGCCCTCATCGGCTTTGGCGTGACGCTGCTGTTCCGCGCCAACGTCGAGGCCCAGGGTGGCGCTTACGCCACGGGTGTGCTGGTGCTCATGAGTTCAGGTGCGGCGGCGGTCACCCTCTCGGCCCTGCGGCGGGGGCAGAAGCGGGGGGCGACGGTCTACGGCCTCATCACCGCCGTCTTCATCTACACCACCCTGGTCAACATCGTGGAGCGGCCTGATGGTATCCGCATCGCCTCGTTCTTCATCGGCCTGATCATCGTCACCTCGTTCATCTCGCGCGTTTGGCGCTCCACCGAACTGCGCCACGCCCGCATCGAACTCGACCCCACCGCCGAGCAGTTCCTCGATGAGGCGAACGGACGGCCCCTCCGCTTCATCGCCAACCACCTGAATGCGGGCGACGTGGCGGAGTACAGCGAGAAAGAGCGCGAAGTCCGCGCCGACACCCACCTGCCCCCCAGCGAGCCGGTCCTGTTCCTCGAAGTCGAGGTGTGTGACCCCTCCGAGTTTGAGGACGTGCTCGAAGTCAAGGGCGTTGAGGTGGGCGGCTACCGCATTCTGCGCGCCGAGAGCGCGTCCGTCGCCAATGCCATCGCCACCTTCCTGCTCTACGTGCGCAACCGCACCGGCCAGGCCCCCCATGTCTACTTCGAATGGGGCGAAGAGAACCCTCTGAAGCACCTGGTGCGCTTCCTCATCTTTGGCGAGGGCGACATTCCCCCCGTCACCCGCGAGGTGCTGCGCAAGGCCGAGCCAGACGCGGCACGCCGCCCCGTCGTCCACGTGGGCGGCTGAGGCGACAGGGGACGGAGGACGGAGGACGGAAGACGGAGGCGAGTTAATCAGTAACTCGCCTCTTCTCTTTCTGGTTGACCCCCCTGCCAAGTCGTTGTACACTATCCCAATCTACCCGATGGCTGTAGTCAAGCGCACTCGATGGAGGATTGATGACAAGCGGCTATACCATTGTCATGCCCCCGGAAGTCGTCCATATCCCAGCCGACGTCCTACCCAACTACGACGAAATTGTGACGGAGGATGACGCGCCGCTGACTAACATCTTCTCCGAACGACAGATGCGTCTGCTGACCGAGCCGCTGTATAGTTCGTGGGCTGGACCGGCCGACAAGCGTCCCTTCCTGGCGCTGGCGAATGTCGGCCTCTTCTACCAGATGCGCCAGCCGGCCGTCGTGCCCGACATGATGCTCAGCGTGGATGTCGAGGCGCCCGAGGACGTGTGGGTCAAGGAAGGCCGCTCCTACTTTATCTGGGAATATGGCAAACCGCCAGACGTGGTCGTTGAGGTTGTCTCCAACAAGGAGGGGGAAGAGGCGGGGCGCAAACTCGGGCTGTACGCGCGGATGCGCGTCACCTATTACGCGATCTACGACCCAGAGCTCCAGATTCAGTCCACCCCGCTGCGCCTCTTGGTTCTGCGCGACGGCGCGTACCAGCCCCTCGAAGGCGGCTGGCTGGCCGAGGTCGGGCTGGGGCTGACGCTGTGGGAGGGAACGTTTGAGGGTATCGCGGAAACCTGGCTGCGCTGGTGCGACCAGCAGGGCGCCCTGATTCCCACCGGGGCGGAACGCGCCGCCGAGGAAGCCCAGCGCGCCGAGCAGGAGCGCCAACGCGCCGAGCAGGAGCGCCAACGCGCCGAGCAAGAGAGGCAGCGGGCTGACACCGCTGAACAGGAGGTGGCGCGCTTGCGGGCGCGCCTCAGCGAGTTAGGGATTGAGGCTGTAGATGACTAACGACGGCTTGTCTATCCAGACCTGACAGGTTTCAAAAACCTGTCAGGTCTCCCACGCCCCCACTTTTTAGGGAGACCTACCATGATCGCCATTCCCAGCATGATTTTGCGTCAGCTTTATACCTTTGGCAGCCTGAAAAACGTCGAGTCGGGCGTGCAGTTCGCCATCAAGAACCGCCTCAGCGATGTCGAGTTCACCCGCCTGGTGGGGATTCGCGTTGACGGCCACGACCTCCCCCTCGACGCCCTCACCCTCACCCTGGACGACGGGACCGCGCTCACGCCGGAGCGCATTACCCCCGCCACCCCCGTCGCCTTCCCCCTGCGCAAGGTACTCACCATCGGGGCGGCGGTCCCTCACTTGGCGCGCGGCAAGCACACCCTTGAAATCGAGTGCGACACGGTGCCCTTCGGCCCGCTCAAGTTCGAGGTCGAGGACTCGATTAGCGAGGCCGACGCCAACCTCGTGCGCATCCCCCGTGACCCGAAGGATGATTACTCCCCAGAGGCGATTCGCCAGCGCCAGCGCTTTGTCGAGGAGTTCACCGGGGCCAAGTTCGAGCACATCAGCCGCTACTCGTTCGACCCGCACCTTGTCCAGGGCAACTGCGAGCACTTCACCGGCGTGGCCCAGATTCCCATCGGCTTCGCCGGCCCCATCCACATCAACGGTGAACACGCCCAGGGCGACTTCCTCATTCCCATGGCGACCACCGAAGGCACGCTGGTGGCCTCGTACAACCGGGGCATGAAGGTGGTCAACCTGTGCGGCGGCGTGAAGTGCAGCGGCGTCGCTGACGCC
>CAZFUK010000368.1:0-1659 GCA_964522005.1 uncultured Anaerolineales bacterium
GCCAGGTGGCGGGCGGCTGCAACCTGGTCGCCTTTACCACCGGACGCGGCAGTTGCTTCGGCTTCAAGCCGGTGCCCAGCGCCAAGATCGCCACCAACTCCGAGATGTACCAGCGCATGATTGCGGACATGGACGTCAACGCCGGCCGGGTCCTGGAAGGCGCGAGCCTGGCCGACGTCGGGACCGAAATCTTCGAGCTACTGCTGAGGGTCGCCAGTGGCGAGCGGACCAAGAGCGAGGCGCAGGGCATCGGCGAGGAGGAGTTCAACCCGTGGATCATCGGCGCGACGATGTAGACGGCAGCCCCAATCTCCCCCAACTCATCCGCCTGCGCAAGCTGCTGATGGAGGGCTGCGGGGACGATGACCTCAAGCTGCTCTGCTTCGACCTGGGGGTGGACTATGAAGACCTGCCGGGTACGGTGCGCTCTACCAAGATCGTCGAGCTTTTGACCTACCTCGACCGCCGCCGCCGCCTGCCCGATCTTCTGCAGGTGGGCCGCGACCAGCGCCCAGACATCGCCTGGGACAGCGTCTCGCTCGTGACGCCGACGCCGGGGGGAACGCCGTCGGGGCCGGCCCAGCCGCCGGCGCCCGCCCAGCCGCCCGCGCCGCCCCCGCCCGTGTCCCTATCCCCTGCGGCGCGCGCCCTGACGCTGACCTTTGAGCCGTCTCCCCTGCTGACACCCGCGCTGCAACGGAAACTGGAGCTTGTCCTGGCGTCCTACCATGGCTATCTCCAACTCCTGGGCTTCGTGCCGGGCGAGCATACGCTGAGCGTCTACCTCCAGCCCGACTACGACAATGCCCACTACGAGCCGGCGACCAAACGCCTGGTGTTTGGACCACTCTTTGTGAATGACTCGGATGTTCTCTACCGCGAGTACACCCATCATGCCCTCATGTCGCGCTTTACCGCCGCCTACGACGCCTGGCGTCCCGAAGGGCTGGGCGTCGAGTCGGGGCTGGGGGACTACTTCCCCTGTAGCTTCAATGACGACCCCATGCTGGCTGAAGTCATCGCGGCCGGGCTGCGGCAGGAGTATGGCGCCGCCACTTTCCCCAACCCCTACCTGCGCAATCTGGACAACCGGCTGCGCTTCGACGCGCTGGCGCCAGACGCCTTCTCCCAGACGGTCGGTGAGGTGTGGGGCGGCGCCTTCTGGGACATCCGCCGCTTGCTCGGCGCGACCGAAGCCGACCGGCTCCTGTTCCTCACCTGGGCGGGTCTGGAGCCAGACGCGCCGACGCGCCTCACCCCGACGGACTTTGTCCAGAAGCTCCTGGCGACCCACGCGGCCACCTCAGCGGTGAACCGCCGCGCGGAGATAGCGGCTATTTTTGAGCAGCGGGGGGTGAAACTAGGCGTCTAGAAGACCCGCCTCCGCGGGGCCCTGCGGTTGCCCAGGGCTGAAGCCGCTGGGCTTGGCAAACAAAGCCCTACGGGCTGAAATGTCTAGCCCCCCTTGGGGGCTTTGCCTGCCTAGCGCGGGGGTTTAGCCCCGCGCGGCCATCACCGCGTAACTCGTGTTTGTAAAAAATATCCAATAGGAGCCCTCTTGCGACACTCATATCGCCCCATCTCGGCAGCCGCGTTCCTTCTCGCGTTTGCCCTGGGGCTGTGGCTTTCATATCGGGACGTCTCCGCTACCGCCTCCGC
>CAZFUK010000368.1:1759-5630 GCA_964522005.1 uncultured Anaerolineales bacterium
GTCAACCCCAACTTCGAGGACGGCTTCACCCAGCGCGAGGATGGCGCGGTGCGCGTGGCCGTAGGCTGGCAGCCCTGGTATCGCTTCGACCCGGGCGTCGAGCACCAGCGCCGCCCGGAGTGGAGCCCCGAATACCTCTGGCTGCCCAGTATTCGCGTCCTCCACGGCGACTCCGGCCAGAAGGTCTTCAACTCGTGGGCGATTCACGACGCGGGCATCTACCAGAAGGTCCACGACGTGCCGGTCGGCGCGCGGCTCGAATTCTCCATCTGGGTCCAGGTCTGGACCAGCGAGTGCGACGACATCTGCCTCTCGCCGCTGGACCCCAAGCAGGGCTGCCGTGGGCTGACCAATGGCGACTACGCGGTCGGCGTCGGCATTGACCCGACGGGGGCCGCCCCGGTGGGCCGCAACCTGCCCCTGCCCACCACCATCGTCTGGTCCGACATCAAAGCGCCCGCCTACGACCGCTGGGTCCGCCTGTCCGTCCAGACCGTCGCCCAGTCCAGCACCGTGACTGTCTTCACGCGCAGCCGACCCGGCATCGCCGTCAAGCACAACGACTCGTACTGGGACACCGCCGACCTGCGCGTCGTCACCGACGCCATGCCGCCCACGGCGGGCGCGACGACGCTGCGCCCGGTCGCCACGGCGCCGACGCCTACCCCACGCGCCACGACCGCCACGCCGACGCCCGCCACCTCGCCCACCCCGACCGCCACGCCGACGCCAGCCATGACCGCCGACCCCGGCCCGGCCAAAGGCTGCTGGGACGCCTGGGACAACGGCGGCTTCGAGGACGGCGCGGCCGGTTGGACGCTGAGCGGCGCGGCGGAGATGGGGGCGAAGGGGGAGGCGCGGAGTGGGGAGCGGGCGCTGGTACTGGGCGGGCAGGGTCAGGCTTCGTCGGGGGTCACGGTGGCGGAGGCCGAGCGGCTGGTCTACCTGTCGCCCGACCTGAACCGGGCGGTCCTGAGCTTCTGGGCCTGGCGCGGCGTGGACCCGCTCGTCCCGCCCAACCCGCCCGCGCCTGACGGTCTGGACGAGAGAAGCGAGCAGAGCGTCGTCGTGGAGACGCTCGACGGGACGCCGCTGGCCTTCGCCCTGCGCCCCCGCCGCGTGGCCGATACCGGATGGCAGCACTACGAGCTAGACCTGACGGCCTATCGCGGCCGCAACCTGCGCGTCCGCTTTGGGGTCAAGACCCGACCGGGCGACCGCATGACGCTCCGCGTGGACGACGTGGGGCTGGAACTGTGTCGCCCCGACGGCCCGCAAGCCCGCGCCCGCCAGACCCGGCGTTTCCCCCCGCGCCCGGACACGGATCAGCAGGCCAGCAGCCGGGTGCGGCTTGGCTTCCTGCGCTACAGCCAGACGCAGCCCGACATGACCGCCTTCCCGGCCCAGTGCGACGCCGTGGCCTTCGAGTTCGCCCAGTTCGAGAACTTCGGCCCGCCCGTCAACCTGGAGGGCTGGACGCTGGCCGACGCGGCGGGCAACCGCTACACCTTCCCCTACCTGGTGGTGCCGGCCGGCTACCAGGTCCGCGTCTGGACTGGCCCGGGCCTCGACTTCATCGGCCCGGCCGTGGCCGACCTGCACGCCGCTTTCAGCGGCCAACTCTGGGGTGACACCGGCGACACGCTCACTCTACGGGATGCGGCCGGCAAGGTAGTCACGACATTTAGCTATCAGTGGGAGGAGTGACGGCGGACGGAGGGAGATACTCTACCACGACTCACCACGGAGCCACAGAGGTCACAGAGCGAGAGATATACTCTCATTCTCCCGTGATCTCCGTGGCTCCGTGATTCCTTGCCTCTTCCGTCCTCGGTCCTTCGTCCTTCGTCCTCCGTCCTCCGTCGTCTAGAGTTCCCGTCGGTCGAAGTTGTAGGCGGCCAGGGCCAGCATGGCGAGGGTCCAGCCCACGGCGTAGACCACGTAGGCGGTCGGCGGGGGCGCATAGGCAAAGAACGGAAAGTTGGGGTTGAAGCCGCGCGCGGACTGAGAGGTGGCGGCAATCATCACAGCGGGTTCCAGGTGGAATATGGCCCCGCGCCATAGACCGTCCGTCGGCAGAATCAGGCTGGCGATGACGCCCACATTGGTCACCGTCTGGTTCCCAATGGACAGGCCAATGCCCCCGATGACACCCGCGATCCAGGCCAGGCCAAACAGGATCACGGCGGTGATGCCGCAGGCCAGCGGCCCGATACGCGTGCTGCCCAGCAGGGCCAGCGTCAGCAGGGCCAGTCCCTCGCCGATGACGAAGGCGATGGCCGTCACGGGCGCGGGCGGCTGGTAGCCGGTGAAGTAGTGGACGATGGCGAAGATGGTCGCCGAGACAGCCGCCGTGTAGAGGGCGACCGCGCTCGCCAGGGCCAGCCACTTGCCGAGCAGCACATCCGAGCGGCGGATGGGGCGCGGCAGAATCGCCAGGGCGATGCCGGACTCGATATCGTTGGCGATGGCCGGCGCGGCCAGAAACGCGCCCGCGAGGGCCACGACAAAGCTCAACATGTACATGAGCAGGATGGTCAGGACGGAGGCCGCCGTGCGCACCTCTTCGGGGGGGCAGGGCCGCCCGCCGCACGGGATGGTGGGCAGGCTCTGGAAGCCCCAAGCCGTCAAGGCCAGCACCAGCGCCGTGAGAATCAGCCCCGCCAGGACAACCCGCCGTCGCCCCAACTCGTGCCACGTCAGCCGCGCGATGGTCCATATCGCCATAGTTCAGTATCCAGTCGTCCGTAGTCGGTAGTCGGTAGTCGGTAGTCGGTAGTCGGTAGTCGGTAGTCGGTAATCAGCCGTCAGCTTTCAGCCGTCAATCATCAATCTTCAGTCATCGATCATCAGTCATCAATCATCAGTCATCAATCATCAGTCTTCAGTCATCAATCTTCTTCAGCAACTGGAGGAAGCGGTCTTCCAGCGTGTGGTGACGCGGGGCGACGGCGTGGATCTGCGCGCCGGCCTGGACCAGCGCCGCCACGAGGCCGGGCACCTCCGCTTCCTCAACCCCATGCACCGTGAACCACTCACCTTCCTGCTCCACCGTTCCGTAGCCGGCGAGCGCCGCCTGCCCCACCCCGTTGACGCCCGTGAGCCGCAGCCGCACCGCCCGCGCCCCGCCAATCACCTCCCCCATCAGCCCCTGCGCCACGACCCGCCCCTTGTCCACAATCGCCACGCGGTCGCAGACCTGCTCGACCTCGCTGAGGAGGTGAGAGTTCAGGAAGACCGTCGTGCCGCGCCGCTTGAGGTCGCGCACAATCTCGCGCACATCGCGCCGGCCGACCGGGTCCAGCGCGGAGGTAGGTTCGTCCAGGAAGACCAGGCTGGGCTGGCCGAGCAGGGCCACGGCCAGGCCGAGCCGCTGCTGCATGCCCTTGGAGAACGTGCCAACGCGGTCGGCGGCGCGCTGCGTCAGCCCCACCGTTGTCAAGGCCTGGTCAATTTCGTCGGGGTGGCGGTGGGAGGGAATGCCGGCCAGCCGACAGTGGAGTTGGAGGACTTCGCGGGCCTGGAGCCAGTCCTGGTAGCGGAACAGTTCGGGCAGATAGCCGACCCGCCGCCGCGTCTCGCGGTCGCCCGCCCGCGCCCCCAGGACCCACGCCTCGCCGCCCGTGGGCGGCGTCAGGCCGAGCAGCAGCTTCACCGCCGTCGTCTTGCCCGCGCCGTTCGGCCCCAGGAAGCCAAAAATCTCACCCTGGGCCACCGTCATGGTCAGCCCGGCCAGGGCCACCACCGTCTTATACTGCTTCGCCAGGTCGAGGGTCTGGATGGCGGGGGGCTTGGGCGCCCCCTCCCCTCCTAAAGGACTAGCTTCGCGTCGTGGCAAGGGAGGGGAGCTATGCAGGGGCGAGGTCACCTC
>CAZFUK010000369.1:0-5346 GCA_964522005.1 uncultured Anaerolineales bacterium
CACGATGGCCCAGCGCTACGCCGAGATGGTCTACTACGGCCAGTGGTTCACGCCGCTGCGCACGGCGATGGATGCCTTTGTCCGCGAGACCCAGAAGAGGGTATCGGGTGTAGTACGCCTCAAGCTCTATAAGGGCAACATCGTCATCGCCGGACGCAAGTCGCCCAACAGCCTGTACCGCGAGGACTTCGCCTCGTTCGGCCACATGGACGTCTACGACCAGCACGACGCCGAGGGCTTCATCAACCTGTTTGGCTTGCCGCTCCAGGTCCAGGCGATGCTGGACATCGAGGGGCGCGGCGAGTCGCAGTACGCCCGGCCCGACTACAGCCGCTTCAAGCGCGACTAGGGTTTCATCACCCCGAAGTGAGGTGAATCATGCTTGACAAGCCTTCCCTGACCCTGGTGCCCGGTTTCCGCGCGGCGGCGGTCCACGCTCGCATCAAGGCCAGCAGCCCGCCGACCAAACTGGATGTCTCCCTGGTCGCGTCGGACGGCCCGTGCGCCGCCGCGGCCGTGTTCACGACCAACAAGGTCAAGGCCGCCCCCGTGCTCTACGACCAGGCCGTCCTGGCGCGTCACCCGAACGCGGTCCAGGCCGTCGTCGTCAACAGCGGCAACGCCAACGCCGTCACCGGCGCGCCAGGGCTGGCCGACGCCGAGGCAACGGCGCGCGCGGCGGAGGAACTGCTCGGCCTGACCAGGGACAGCGTCCTGGTCATGTCCACCGGCGTCATTGGGCAGGCGCTGCCCATGGAGCGCCTGCTGGCCGGCGTCCAGGCGGCGACCGAGTGCCTTGACTCTGCGCCCGAAGCCGGGCATCGCATGGCGCGCGCCATCATGACGACCGACACCTTCCCCAAGGAGGCGGCGACGCGGATAGCCGTCGGCGGGCGGGAGGTGACCATCGCGGGCATCGCCAAGGGCGCGGGTATGATCGCCCCGCACATGGCGACGATGCTCTCTGTCGTCGTAACCGACGTAGCCGCCACGCCCGCCGCCCTCCAGGCGGCCCTACTCGATGCCGCCGACCGCTCGTTCAACTGTGTGACGGTGGACGGCGACATGAGCACTAACGACACCCTCATCGTCCTCGCCAACGGCCGCGCCCAGAACGAGACCCTGACCGGGCCGGACGCGCCGGGTTATGCCGAGTTCCTGGCCGGACTGCGCGACGTATGCGCCGGGCTGGCGCGGCAGGTCGCGCGCGACGGCGAGGGCGCGACCAAGCTGGTGACGGTGCGCGTGACCGGCGCGGCGGACTGGGCCACAGCGCGGCAGGTAGGGCTAGCCGTCGCCAACTCCAACCTGGTCAAGACGGCCATCCACGGCGAGGACGCCAACTGGGGGCGGGTGCTGTGCGCGGCGGGCTACAGCGGGGCCGACGTAGACCCCGACCGCCTGAGCCTATGGTTCGACCGGGTGCAACTGGTGGCTCACGGCCACCCCACGGATTACCGCGAGGAAGACGCCCACGCGACGCTGACCAAAGCGGAGGTCACGGTGCGCGTGGACCTGGGCCAGGGCGACGCGGAGGCCGAGGTCTGGACGTGCGACCTGTCGCAGGACTACATCCGCATCAACGCCGACTACCGAACATAAGGGGATAGGGACCAGGGACTAGGGGTTAGGGGATGGGGATTACCATCCCTAATCCCTAGTCCCGACTATCTCCAGCCCCGACTGGCCGTCCAGGGTCTCCCAGCGGATGGCGATGGGTAAGTCCAGCTTGGGGAGCGGGGCGGTCGCCTGGGCGGGTACGGCCGCCGACACCCTGCCATAGCCGCGCCAGCCTTGCCAGTCGGACCGAAACATGCCGTCGTACTGCCAGTCTACCGCCCAGTACTCGAGCGAGTGCGGACGCGCGGTGTCGGGTGAGGAACGAACGGCGACGGCGCAAAGGTGTTCCCCGGCGTCATCCGGTCGGACCTGGACCTCAAAGGTTGGGCGGTCCTGATCGGCTTCGCCCGCCCCACTCGGCCCACCCGCCCCCTCGCCACCCACCTCAAGCACATCGAACCCACGTCTCCCCTGCTCCAGCAGCCGCGCCCGCGTCACCGCGACCCCCGCCGCGCTTGCCTCCAGCCCGGTCCAGCGCCGGCCGAGTTGAGCGGAGGCCACGAGGGTCGTCCCGGCCCCGGCGAAGGGGTCGAGCACGCGGTCGCCGGGGTTGGACGAGACGCGGATGATGCGCTGGAGCAGGGCCAGCGGTTTCTGGGTTGGGTAGCCGGTGCGCTCGGCGGGCGGCAGGTGCATCATATCGGGGATGTCGAGCCAGAGGTTGTCCAGGGGGACCTGGTCCACCAGCCGCCCATCCGCCGTCTCGGTCAGGAAGTACTTGACGCGGCGGCGGCCCGTGCGGGTCTGGTGAATCCGTCCCTGCTCCGCCAGACCCGCCAGGCTCTGCTCGGTGTAGTCGCCCGACGGCGCGGTGCGATACCAGCGGCCCGCCTCGGCGTCCCAGCGCGCGCCGGCGCGCGGCGTCTCGCGTTCGACCGATAGGCGGTTGAAGGTGAAGCGGTCGCTCTTGGTGTAGAACAGCAGGCTGTCGGTCACCCGGCCATACTGCCCGCTGGCCGCTTTGCGCCCCAGGAGCGCGGCGCGCTTCCAGACAATCTCGTTGCGGAAGGCATCCGCCCCGAAGATTTCGTCCAGCAGGACGCGGGCGTAGTCCGCCGCCCGCCAGTCCAGGTGCAGATAGAGGCTGCCTGTGTCGGCCAGCAGCGCGTGGACCAGCCGCAGCCTCGGATAGAGCATGTCCAGCCAGGCGTCGAGGCTGGGCCAGGTGTCATCGAAGACGGGGCGGTTGACGCTCTGGCCGTCCGGGAGGATGACGGCCTGGGTGTAGCGGGCGCGGCTGACAAAGGGCGGGTCCAGATAGGCCAGGTCCATGCTGCCCACGCCGCCCTGAGCCAGTAGCGCCTGCATCCCGGCCAGGTTGTCGCCGCGCACGAGCCTGTCGCCACTGCGCGCCAGACCCTCCCCGCCCACGATCTCGATGAGGTGGGTAGAGGCGGGTCGGAGGGGTAATGGGGCCTCGTCGCGCGAGTCCCAGGTCAGGCGAGCGGTGGAGGGCATTGGATGGGTGATATGTGATGCGTGATGCGTGACGGGTAATGCGTGATGCGTGATGCGTGATACGTGAGCGGGCTGAATTATAAGCGAAAGCCTACAGGTAGCCTAGCGGCTCGGTCCTCTACGTCCGCGCATTTGGCGTTTTGTCCGAGCGAGAGTACAATTTGCCGTGCTGCACCATGTGTTGTCCAGGCTCGCCCGAGGCGGTGAGCCTGTGCTTTTTAAGGAGGAAGTCAGTGCGTCGTTTGTTTGTGCTTCTATGCTTGGGTCTCGTACTGGCGGGTTGCCAAACTGGGCAGGCGCCCGTGGCCGAGAAGGCGAATGATACGAAGGCGGCAGCGCCCACGGTCGTGTCCACGCCGGCGGCCTCGTCCACGTCGGTGGCCTCGTCAGCGAGCACCCCGACCCCCCAGGCTACCCTGCCGCCCCTCAAGTTTACGGTGAAGGGTGACGGCAAGAATGTGGCGACCGTGAACGGGACCGCGTTGACCCTGGCCGACTTCGAGCGCCAGGCGAACCAGGCCCGCGATGAGTTTGTGCGCCAGGGCCTTGACCCGAGTTCAGCCGAGGGGAAGCAGCAGCTTAACCAGGTCTACTCCCAGATCATGGAGACGATGATCGCCCAGGAAATCGTGCGTCAGGGCGCCAAGGCCCAGGGCATCACCGTGACCGAGGACGATGTCAAGACCGAACTGGACCGCATCACCCAACAGCAGGGTGGCGCGGAAGCCCTGAAGAAGGCGCTGGACGCCCAGGGCATGACCCAGGACGAGTTGGTGGGCCTGGTGCGCGACCGCCTTACGGCGGTGAAGCTGGCGGCGGCGCTGACCAAGGATCTGCCCACGACGGGCGAGCAGGTGCACGCGCGCCACATCCTGGTCAAGACCGAGGACGAGGCCAAGAAGGTGATTGACCGCCTCAAGGGGGGCGAGGACTTTGGCAAGCTGGCGGGCGAACTGTCCACCGACCCCGGCGGGAAGAGCAACGGCGGCGACCTGGGCTGGTTCAGCCGTGGCATGATGGTGCCCACGTTTGAGCAGGCGGCCTTCGCGCTGCCCGTCAAGCAGGTCAGCCAGCCCGTGCAGTCCGAGTTCGGCTACCACATCATCGAGGTGCTGGAGAAGGACGCGGCCCGCGCCTTGCCCCAGGACCAGGTGGACCAGCAGCGCGAAGATAAGCTGGTGAGTTGGCTGGAGCAGCAGCGCAACGCGGCCAAGATCGAGCAGTTCCTGACCATCGAACAGTAGGGCTTTGAGGCGCTGAGTTGAGTAGGGGACCGCCGGCCGGCGGTCCTCTTTTTTGCCCTGTCGCCCGCCCCAGGGTATAATGGCCGCCATGAGCGACCTTCTCTACACCACCCCCTACCCCGACATCAACGCGGCTCTCAGCCGCCTCATACAGCGTCTCCAGGCGCACTACGGCCCGCACCTGACGGCGGTCTACCTGCTGGGCAGCCTGGCGATGGACGACTACGTGCCCGACTGGAGCGACATTGATGGGCTGGTCGTCCTGGACCGCCCCGTGGACGCCCCGACCTTCCAGGCCGACGAGGGCGAGCCGGTCCCGGTGCATCTGCCGGTCTACACCGTGGCGCAACTGCGTCAGCCCGATTGGCGGACGAACCCGCTTGGCATGTATGGCATGTTGGGCTTGATGGAGTATGGGCGGCTGCTGTGGGGCACGGACATCCGCCATCTGCTGATCGTGCCGGGCTTTCCCAGTGTGCGGGCGTATATGGTGGCCGAGATCGCGCGGGTTATCCGCGAGCGGCCGCTGGACCTGCCGGTGCGCGCGCCACGGGGCGTGGGGGGGGCGCGTTATGGGGACAAGTCAGCCGAGTTGGTCAACTGGCTGTTCTACCCGGCGCGGGTGCTGTTCATCCTCGAAACGGCCCACGTCGGCTCGAAGACAATGGCCGTCGAGCACTACACGCGCCACCACTTCGACGCCTGGGAGGTCTGGCTACGCTGGGCCGACGCCTACCGCCATCTCGCCGACCGCCCACCCTTGACGCCCAAGGAGCGCCGCCAACTGGCCCTGGCCGTCCAGGACTTCTTCTGGGACGTGGTCAACTTTATCCTGCTCGGCCTCGGCTACGACCCGGAAACGCTGACGACGGACGACGCGGTGATCGAGGCGTTGGAGACGTACTTGCGCACGGCGTAAAACAGAGCGCTCCCGTTTTCCATAATAACGGGAGCACTCTGTTATCGGACCCCTTCCGCCAGGCCCAGTTCGGCTAACAGTTGCTCGTGAGTGATGGTCTTGCCC
>CAZFUK010000369.1:5356-5628 GCA_964522005.1 uncultured Anaerolineales bacterium
TTGCCCTCGCCTACTCGCCGCTCCAAAGAGCTCGACTGCGGAATATCGGCGAGTGTCAGCACAGGGAGGCTAAGAGCCTCTTTGAACCACTCGATGTCTTGTGCGAGTTCCTCTAAGGTGCTACCCATCGGTTCGACAGGATTCTCCGTACACGCTTCGATGCGTCCATCATCGTCATAATAAACTTCGCGGATAACATAATCGCCGTTATCCTCACAAAATACTCGGTAGTTCCAGGTGCGGATGTCTCCCGCCTTCAGATAAGTCACACG
>CAZFUK010000370.1:0-5610 GCA_964522005.1 uncultured Anaerolineales bacterium
CCCAGGCCGTAGTACGTGGCGACGGTCCGGCTCTCGCCGGGTCCCACCTCGATGGGCAGCCAGTAGAGAGCCACCGCGCTGTCGGCGGTGATGGCGCGGCTCGGGTCCACCTGGTAGTCCCAGGCCGAGGGAAAAATGCCCGGCCAGCGCGCCACGACCAGGCGGTCCGGGCGGACGGCCTCACCGCCTATCAGGCTGCCCTGGGCCGAGGTGTCGGGCTGGTCGGTCAGCGAGTAGAAGGCCTGCCAGTAGCTAGGGACCTCGCCGCCCCGCAGGTCTAGCTCGGTGGTAATGGGCGGCAGGCCGGGGATACGCAGCGGAGCGCCGTCGTTGTAGTTCAATTCGGTATCGAGCAGGAGGCGGACGCCCACCTGGCGCGGGGTGAGGCCGAAGTTCTGAATCTGGTAGCGGAAGAGGGCGGTGTCGGCCCGGCCTGTGCTAGGCGCCGTCACAATCTCGGCGGTCTGCGCCACGACGATGGTCCCATAGCGCCACGCGCTCTCTACGGCCGGCCGGCCGGGCGCGAGGGCGGGCAGGCGCAGGGGTGTCCCCTGGCCTGGCAGGCCGTAGCGGAAGACGACGCCATCAATGGCGATGGAGGCGTAGGAGGTCCAGGCGGTGTACGGCCAGCGGTAGAGCAGGTCGAAGCTGCCGACGCGCTCCAGGCCCGTGTCCAGGTCAGGGTACGCGCCGAGGGTGAAGTGGGCGGGGTAGTCTCCATTCTGGTTGACGGCCAGGGAGAGAAATTCGTTGTGCGCGCGAAGAATAATCGCTTGCTGGGACGGCTTGAGGCTCTTGTCGCCGCCGGGTTTGGGGTCGTCCGCGCTGGCGCACCAGGGCAGGACGCTTAGAAACAGGATGCACAGCAGTGCCAGCCAAAAAACCCGTCTTCGGCCTGAAGACGGGTTTCTCGTCACGGAGTCCCATCGCCGATTCATTCTATCTGGCCTTGTGGTTGGTTTGCTGCTACAATACCGTGTGGACTAGGATTCATTATGGCGGCTTCCGCCCGCGCTGTCAATATCAGCCGGGGCCACTGGATTCGACGCCTAAACGCGGCTAGCGATACGCGCAGACGAGAGGTAGCGATGGAAGCAACTCTGACCCCCACCCTCGCCCCCCCTGAGGCCGAGACGCGGCTGAGGATGACCTACGAGGAGTACCTGGCGCAGGTTCCAGAAGATACGCAGGCTGAATGGGTCAATGGGGAGGTGATCCAGTTTATGCCGCCGAAGAACCGCCATCAGGACGTTACTGGATTTGTGTTTATCCTGCTGAGATTGTTTGTGGACTTTTTCCGTTTGGGTAAAGTCCGTGAAGCTCCGTTTGAGATGAAGTTCAAACCTGACGGATCGGCTCGCGAGCCGGACATCCTGTTTGTGAAACGCGAGAACCTGGCGCGGCTGACGGAAAATCGCCTCGAGGGGCCGGCCGACCTGGTCGTTGAGGTGATCTCCACCGAAAGCGTGGGGCGGGACCGAGGCGACAAGTTTTACGAGTACCAGGCGGCGGGTATTCCAGAGTATTGGCTCTTCGACCCGCGCCCTGGCATGGAGCGCGCCGACTTCTGGACGCTGGACGAGACGGGCCGCTACCGCCCGGTGCTTCCGGACGACCAAGGCGTCTACCGTTCGACGGTCATCCCCGGCTTCTGGCTGCAGGTGGACTGGCTGTGGGCCGAGGAGCTGCCCGACCCGCTACGGACCTTCGCCCAGATCGCCGGCTTCCCCCCTGAGATGGTGGCAGCCCTCCAGGCGCTGGCGGCGCGTGGACCACAATCTACCTGACGAGGACAACGACTATGACACAGTCAGACACCCGCCTGGGCACGGCGGACCGCCCGCTCCGCGTCGCCATCGTGGGCGCGGGGCCAGCCGGTTTCTACGCCGCCGAAGCCCTGCTCAAGCAAAAAGACCTGGTTTGCCAGATTGACTTCTTCGAGCATCTCCCGACGCCCTTTGGCCTGGTGAGGGACGGCGTCGCCCCCGACCACCAGTCCATCAAGTCGGTCACCCGCGTCTACGACCGCATCCTCGACAACCCCGCCGTGCGCTACTTCGGCAACGTCACCTTTGGCACGGACATCCTCCACGAGGACCTCAAGCCGCTCTACGACCAGATTGTCTACGCGGTCGGCGCGCACTCGGACCGCCGCATGAACATTCCGGGCGAGGACCTGACCGGCAGCCTGCCCGCCACCGCCTTTGTCGCCTGGTACAACGGCCACCCGGAGTACCGTGACCTGCCCATTGACCTCTCTATGGAGCGCGTCGTCGTGGTCGGCATCGGCACCGTGGCGGTGGACGTGGCGCGCATCCTGGTGCGCTCGACCGACGAGCTGGCCCAGACCGACATCGCTGACTATGCCCTGGCGGCCCTACGCGAGAGCAAGGTGCGCGAGGTCGTCATCCTGGGGCGGCGCGGCCCGGTTCAGGCCGCCTTCACCCCCGCCGAGGTCAAGGAGTTGGGCGAACTGGAAGGCGTGGACTTCATCATTGACCCGGCCGACCTGGAACTGGACCCGCACAGCCAGGCCGAGATGGCGGCCGACCGCGTCGCCACCCGCAATGTCGAGTTGCTGCGCCAGTACGCCAACCGCCCGCCTACCGGCGCGCCGCGTCGGCTCTACCTGCGCTTCCTCGTCTCGCCGGTCGAGATTCTCGGCGAGGACGGCCACGTGGCGGCGGTCAAGATCGAGCGCAATAGTCTGGTGGTGGACAACCGGGGTGGGCTGCGGGCCAGGGGCACCGGTCAGTATGACACGGTCCAGGCCGGCATGGTGCTGCGCTCGGTGGGCTACCGCAGCGCGCCCCTGCTGGGCGTGCCCTTTGACGAGGCCAACTACACCATTATGAACGTGGCGGGGCGCGTGGTCAGCGCCATCAACGGCGAGCCGGTGCCGGGGGAGTACTGCGTCGGGTGGGTCAAGCGCGGCCCGAGTGGCGTCATCGGCACCAACAAGCCCGACGCCGTGGCGACGGTCCAGGCGATGGTCGAAGACCTGGCGACCCTACCAGGCATCCCCGACGAGAACCGTGACCCAGTGCGCATCGAAGCCCTGCTCCGCGAGCGCAAGCCAGGCTTTGTCTCCCTGGCCGACTGGAAGACCCTCGACCGCTACGAGGTCCAGCAGGGAGGGCAGGCCGGCCGCCCCCGCCTCAAGGTGACAACCGTCCCGGACATGCTCCAAGTGATGGGCAAGGCAGGGTAACGGCAAGCCGTCGAAAACCTTAGACAGAATTATCAGAATTATCAGAATGTCCTGAAGGGCAAACTGGCTATTCTGATAATTCTGATAATTCTGTTAATTCTGTCAAGAGGACTGGGGGCTACCCAGTAGACGGTCGTAGTCGTCGGGGGTGTCCACGTCCAGCGCCACCGCCTCGCCCACCTCGACAAAGACAACCCGGTCGCGGTAGCGCTCGATGAGGCCTCGGCCGCCCTGGTCGCCGGTCACGGCCAGGAGTTCGGGCCACAGACCCCGGTCGAACAGGGTAGGGTTGCCCCGCTTGCCGCCGTAGGTGGGAACGACAATGGGGGCGGCGGTCTCGTAGTAGCGCTGGACGAGCGCCTGGACGATGGCGGGCGTTACCGTCGGCTGGTCGGCTAGCAGGAACAGGGCCGCCTGGACTCCCTCGGACAGCGCGCCCAGCCCGGCCCTCACCGACGTGCTCAGCCCCTCTGCCCAATTCTCATTGTGGACGATGGTGAAGCGCGGCCGGCCCAGAGACCCCTCCCCCGGCCCCTCCCCTAAAAAGGGAGGGGTGGTTGTCTCCGTCTCTTCTCCCCCTTCCTTGGCAGGGAAGGAGGTGCGGGGGGTTAGGTGCATCTCTCCGACCCCCTGCGCGGCGTCCTGGCTAACCGTGCCCCCTCTCCCCCTGGGAGAGGGTTGGGGTGAGGGTCTGAGGGCCGCCCGCACCGCCTCGGCGTGCGCGCCCGTCACCAGCACCGTTTCCGCCGCGCCGCTCGCCCGCGCCAGCCGCAGCGCGTGGCCGACGAGCGTTGTGTCCTGCCAGGGCAGCGCCTGCTTCGCGCCGCCGAAGCGGCTTCCCCCGCCCGCCGCCAGGACGACCGCCCCGACCCGCGTCCGCCGTTCCTGAATTGGATCGTCCGCCTGGACCGCTCCGAGCAGGACGGCTTCAAAGCGGGCGGAGGCCAGGACCGCGTCGGCGATGCGCCGAGCAGCCGCCAGGTTCTCATCGCTCACCTTGTTGAGCAGGGCGACGACCCGCGTCTGGGCCGGGATGTTCTTCAACCCGCCCTGGGGGTGGACCAGGACTCGCGCCACCAGCCCCTCGTCTACCGTGTCTCCCAGCTTCGCCCCCGTCAGCGCCGCCACAATCTCCGCCCGGTGGACATTCGCCTCGGTCAGCGGCTGGCCCAGGGCGTCCAGGCCGACCACGACCACGACCAGGTCGACGTCGGGCGGAATGGGCGGCTCGTAGGCGGCGGGCGCTTTGAACGGCAGGTGGCGCGAGCCGTCCGCCTCCACCACGACGCCCGCCACGCGGACCAGCCCCGCCAGCCGCCTCGGCCAGTCCAGGGGCACGGAGGCGAGCTTCCAGCCTTCGGGGGTTTCGAGCAGGTCGGGCGCGACCAGGATGCGCCGCAGGTAGGGGATGGTGGACTCGAGGCGGTGGGCGATGGCGCTAAAATCAGGGTGGATGAACAGGCCGTCGGCCTCGTGCTCCTGGGGCAGGAACATCTTGGCCGTGGTGGCGAGCAGGACGCGGCCGAGGCCCGGTTCGGCCAGCTCGGCCGCCAGGCGGTAGAGGGTAGTGGTCTTGCCGCCGCCGCCCACCAGGGCGACCACGGCGCGGTCGGGCACGCGGAGAGCGGTGACGAGGTTCATAGGCCGGCCAGGATCGCTTCCAGGACGCCGCCGCCAATGGCGAGGGACTTGTCCGATACGGTCCGCACGTGGGCGGTCTCGGCGCGCGGGTCAATGTCGCCCAGCTTCGTGCCGGCCTCGACCGTCAACCCTGGATAGATCATCCCGCGCAGGACGCCGTCCAGCCGCGCCCGGACCTCGGCGGTACCCACGCGGGCGACAACCTCCCCCGATTGGACAGTCTCTCCAATCGCTCGTAGCGGCTGAACGACGCCCGCGACTGGCGCGCGCAGCACGCGCTCGGCGTCGGCTCCGCCAATGCGGCCCGGCACGCCGGTATTGGGTTCGGCCTGACCCTGCCAGACGACACGGCCCAGGTTGTGGCCTCGGTTCGTCTCGACCACGGCGTGGCAGTCCTCGCCGGCGGTGAAGCCGGGTCCCAGGCCAATCACCAGCGAGGCATCGCTCAGCCCGGTGCCCAGGTTGCGCTTCGCCATGCGGCCGTCCACCAGCACGTCGGGCTGGAGCGCGGCCAGGCTCGCGCCCTGTGGGTCCACCAGGACGGCCACCGCCCCGCTCGCCAGGACGCCGCGCACGTCGCGGAACGCCACGCAGCGCGCCGTCACGCCTTCCACTGTGGTCTCGTCGTCGTAGACGGCCTGGGCGAAGGCGACGGTGCGGCGCACGGCCAGCGGTTGCTCTAGCTCGGTCATGACGACGCGAAAGCCGCAGCGGTGCAGCCGCAGGGCCACGCCCGTCGCCAGGTCGCCCGCGCCGCG
>CAZFUK010000371.1:0-5609 GCA_964522005.1 uncultured Anaerolineales bacterium
GCGAAGCATCTCGCGGTAGTGAGGCGAGACCCTTCGCCTTCGGCTCAGGGTGACAACCATAAGCATTGTGGCAATGGAGTACTCTCACTTCCACAGGCCCAGGCTGAGGTACTTCACTCCGCCATCCGGCAGGAGCGTCACGACCACACCCTCGTCGAGTTCCTTCGCCACCTCGACGGCCGCGTGGACGGCCGCGCCCGACGAGAAGCCGACGAACAGGCCCTCCTCGCGCGCCAGGCGGCGGGTCATCTGCCACGCTGCGTTGGCCGTGACAGGGAAGGGGCGGTCGGCCAGGCCGGGGTCGTAGATGGCCGGCACAATGGCCGTCTCCAGATGCTTCAGGCCCTCGATGACCTCTAGCTCGTCGGCGGGGCCAACGGCCACTAGCTCAATGGCCGGGTTGAAGTCTTTCAGGCGGCGGCCGACGCCGGTAAACGTGCCGGTCGTGCCGAGGCCCGCCACGAAGTGGGTGACGCGGCCTTCGGTCTGCTCGATAATCTCACCGCCCGTCGTGTCGTAGTGGGCGCGCCAGTTGGCGTGGTTGCTGTACTGGTCGGGGTAGAAGTAGCGGTCAGGGTCGTCGGCGACAAGCTTACGCACCAGGCGAATCGCCCCATCCGAGCCTTCCAGCGGGTCCGACTCAACGAGTTCGGCGCCGTAGGCGCGGACAATGGCCTTGCGCTCGGCGCTGACGTTGGCAGGCATGACCAGCTTGACGCGGTAGCCCAGCGCCGCGCCAATCATGGCGTAGGCGACGCCGGTATTGCCCGACGTAGAGTCGATGAGGACCCGGTCCCGCGTCAACTCACCGCTGGCCTCAGCCTCCTGAATCATGCGCAGCGCTGGGCGGTCTTTGACCGAGCCGCCCGGGTTGAACCACTCGGCCTTGGCCCAGACCTCGACGCCGGGCGCCAGGTCAGCCGTGACCGCGCGCAGCCGCAGCAGGGGCGTATTCCCAATCTGGTCTATAATACCTGTCCCAGGACGCGGCCGGGTCGCCGTGTCCACCATCCATTCCAACATGGCGCTCTCCGCCTCACATGAGGCCCAATCCCCAATCGTCCACTTCCATCATTTCCGGCGTCCACATCTCGTCACCCAGAATCACGCGGGCCGGGCCGGCCGTCGTCTCGGCCGTCTTGGTGCGCACCTGGTCAATCAGCCAGCCGGCGGCCGGGCAGAAGGGAGTGGTCATAATCATCGTGACCACCGTTTCGTCGGGCGCGAAGTCAATGTTGCGAATCAGGCCCAGGTCCACGATGCTCATCCCAATCTCAGGGTCAATCACGTCCCGCAGCGCCTCGCGCAGCTCGCTCTCGCGCGCCATCAGCTCGGGGTTGATGATATGGTCGGTCATGCCTGTGTCTCCTTCTCCTCGGCGAGGGGTTCTGGCCGCGTCTGCTTAATTATGATGACGGCCATCATAGATACTCTTTAGACCCCTCAGCGTGACACGTCTTACGTACTATCCAGTGCCCTCACGGCGCGCCGTAATTACCCCCGTGTTGTAGCCCAGCCAGTGCATGCGGCCCATGTGGCGGGCATGCTCCACTTTGAGGCAGCGGTCCATGACGACTCGAAGCCCACCCTGCGTGGCGATGCCTGCGCCTTCGGGCGAGATGACGTTGTACTGGAGCCAGATCGCCTTGGCGCCAATCTGGACGGCCTCGCGGGCGATGGCGGGCACGGCGTCCGGGGCGCGGAACACGTCCACGATGTCCACGGGCACGGGGATGTCGAGCAGGCTGGCGTAGCTCGTCTCACCCAGAATCGCTTTCTCGCGGGGGTTGACCGGAATGACGCGGTAGCCGTGGCGCTGGAGGTAGTAGCCGACGAAGTGGCTGGCGCGGAGGACGTTGGGCGACAGGCCGACAATGGCGATGGTCCGCGCGGTATGCAGCAACTCCTGGATGACTCGCGTGTCCTGGTAGTCGGCGATGTTGAAGGGCTTGGCGTTGCCGTTGACGGATGGGGTCTGGTCCATGTTAAGCCTCCGCCACCGCGAGCGAGCGCGTGGCCCGCACGGCCGCCTTGAAGCCCTGTTCCAGGTCCCAGATCAGGTCGTCCAGGCTCTCCAGCCCCACCGAGAGGCGGATGGTGCCCGACGTGATGCCGGCCGCTGTCAACTCGGCGTCGCTCAACTGGCGGTGGGTGGTGCTGGCCGGGTGGATGACCAGGCTCTTGGCGTCGCCCACGTTCGCCAGGTGGCTCCACAGGCTCAGCGCCTCGATGAAGGCTTGCCCGGCCTCGCGCCCGCCCTGCATGTCAAAGGAGAAGACAGCGCCCGCCCCCCTGGGCAGGTACTTTTGGACGAGGGGCTGGTAGGGGCTGCCCGGCAGGCCGGCGTAGCGCACCCGCTCGACCTGGGGGTGACCGTCCAGGAAGCAGGCGACGGCCAGCGCGTTCTGGACGTGGCGTTCCATGCGCAGGGGGAGTGTCTCCAGGCCCAGCAGGAACAGGAAGGCGTTGAACGGACTCAGGCACGCCCCCAGGTCGCGCACCGTCTCCGAGCGCAGCTTCTGGAGGTAGCCGTAGACGCCGAAAGTTTCGTGGAAGGCCAGCCCGTGGTAGGCGGGCGACGGGTCGGCGACGACGGGGAAGCGGCCATTGGACCAGTTGAAGCGGCCCGCCTCGACCACCACGCCGCCGATGCTCGTGCCGTGGCCGCCGATGAACTTGGTGGCCGAGTGGACGACGATGTCGGCGCCCCACTCGAGCGGGCGGCACAGGTAGGGCGTGGCGAAGGTGTTGTCAATGATGAGCGGCGCGTCGTGTTCGTGGGCGATGGTGGCGACGGCCTCGATGTCCAGGACGTTGCCGCCAGGGTTGCCGACCGTCTCGCCGTAGAAGGCTTTGGTGGTGGGCTTGACGGCCCCCCGCCAGGCGTCCAGGTCGTCGGGGTCCACGAAGGTCAGGTCGAGGGACAGCTTGCGCGCCAGGTGCTTGAGCTGGGTCACGGTGCCACCGTAGAGCGCGCCAGACGAGACAATGTGGTCGCCCGGCGTCAGGATGGTGAACAGCGCGCCGGCCTGGGCCGCCAGGCCGCTGGCGAACGCCACCGCGCCCACGCCGCCCTCCAGGCTCGCCACCCGCTCCTCGAAGACGGCGGTGGTCGGGTTCATAATGCGGGAGTAGGTGTTGCCGTACTCCTGCAAGTTGAAGTAGGCCGCCGCCGCCTCGCTATCCTCGAAGACGTAGCTGGTCGTCTGGTAGATGGGCACGGCGCGGGCGCCGGTGTACGGTTCGGGCCGCTGGCCGGCGTGGATGGCCCGCGTGTCGAAGCCGAACTCGTGGCCGTCGCCGTTTACCTCGAAATCGTTGTCATACTCGGTCATATGTCTTCCCCTGTCTTCCCTCGTACACCCGCGCCAGGAACTCCGCGATGATGGGCGCCTGGCGGTCCTCGTCCAGCAGGAACGAGTCGTGGCCGTAGCGGGTCTCCAGGTTGTGATACTCGACGTGCTTGTCGTTGGCGCGCAGCGCCTCGACAATGGCCTGCGAGTCGCGCGGCGGGTAGAGCCAGTCGGACGAGAACGAGATGAGGAGATAGCGCGCCTGGACCCCGGCCAGCGCGGCCTGGAGCGAGCCGCCGCCGTGGTCGCGGGCCAGGTCGAAGTAGGTCAGGGCGCGCGAGATGTACAGGTACGAGTTGGCGTCGAAACGCTGGGCGAACTTGGCCGCCTGGTGGCGCAGATAGCTCTCCACGGCGAAGTCGGCGTCGGTCACGCTGTACGACACGTCGTGGCGGTCCTGGAGGCGGCGGCCAAACTTGTCGCGCATGGACTCGGCGGACAGGTAGGTGACGTGGCCGACCATGCGCGCCACACCGATGCCAGCCGTCGGCGTCCGGCCCGTGCCATAGTAGTCGCCGCCCTGCCAGTCGGGGTCGGCCATGATGGCGTTGCGGGCGATGGCGTTCCAGGCCATGCCCTGGCTGTCCAGGGCGGCGGTGCTGGCGATGGGGATACAGCTAGCCACCTGGTCGGGGTAGGCGACGGCCCACTCCAGGGCTTGCATGCCGCCCAGCGAGCCGCCCGACACCGCCAGCAGCGACGGGATACCCAGTTCGTCCAGCAGCAGGCGCTGAGCGCGCACCATGTCGCCGACCGTCACGGTCGGGAAGCGCAGGCCGTAGGGCTGGCCCGTCGCCGGGTCAGGCGACGACGGGCCGCTGCTGCCGCGACAGCCGCCGATGATGTTGGTCGAGACGACGAAGTAGCGCTGGGTGTCGAACGCCTTGCCCGGCCCAATCATGCCGTCCCACCAGCCCAGCCCGCCCCGTGTCTGCACACCCCGATCGTCGGCGTCGAAGCCGTCCAGCGCGGTGGGCGTGTCCGTGTCCGCGCTCCAGCCGGCGGCATGGGCGTCGCCGCTCAGGGCGTGGCAGACCAGCACGGCGTTGTCCCTGGCGGGCGACAGCGTCCCATACGTCTCGTAGGCCAGGCGGACGGGCGCGAGTTCCCGTCCCGACGCCAGCCGCAGGGGCCGGGGCAGGTCGAGGTACTGGGTGCGGGTCAGGCCCACCGAGCCGGTCTGGTCGGGGTGGGCGGCGTTGGAGAAAGTCATGGTTCGTATTTCGTAGTGCGTATTTCGTATTTCTGTCTGAGATACGAAATACGCATTACGCACTAGGGCTACTTCTCGATGGGCGCGCCGATGACGGAGCCCCACTCGGTCCAGGAGCCGTCGTAGTTGCGGACGTTCTCGTAGCCGAGCAGGTACTTGAGGACGAACCAGGTGTGGCTGGACCGCTCACCGATGCGGCAGTAGGCCACGATGTTCTTGTCAGCCGTGATGCCCTTGCCCTGGTAGAGGTCGCGGAGTTGCTCCACCGGCTTGAAGGTGCCGTCCTCGGCCACGGCCTGGCTCCACGGGATGTTCTTGGCGCCGGGGATGTGGCCACCGCGCTGCGCCGTCTCCGACAGGCCGGGCGGGGCCAGCAACTCGCCGGTGTACTCGGCGGGCGAGCGCACGTCCACCATGGCGTAGTCGGGCTGGCCCAGCAGCGAGCGCACCTCGTCACGGAAGATGCGGATGGACAGGTCGGGCGCGTCGGCCTTGTACTCCGTCTTGGGGTAGTTCGGCACGTCCGTTGTGGTGGGTCGGCCTTCGTCAAGCCACTTCTTGCGGCCGCCGTTCATGACCCGCACGTCCTGGTGGCCGTAGATCTTGAGCAGCCAGAAGGCATAGGCGCCGAACCAGTTGTTGTTGTCGCCGTACATCACAATCGTGGTGTCGCGGCCGACGCCCAGGTTGCTGAGCAGGCGCTCTAGTTGCTCCTGCGGCACAATGTCGCGCGTGACCTGGTCCTGAAGTTCGGTTTTCCAGTTCAGGGCGACAGCGCCCGGAATGTGGCCCTGGTCGTAGGCCGTGGTGTCCACATCCACCTCGATGAGGCGGATGCTGGGGTCATTCAGGTGGTCGGCGACCCACTGGGTGCTCACGACGGTCTCGGGGTGCGCGTAGCCAGTCTCGTGGTGGGACATGCCTGTATCTCCTGTCGCTGGGTGGGGTTAACGTCCGCCGGCCATAGCCGGAACGATGGACACTTCGTCGCGTGGGCCAACCGGGGTGTCGGTGCCCTGGAGGCCGCGCACGTCTTCATCGTT
>CAZFUK010000372.1:0-5597 GCA_964522005.1 uncultured Anaerolineales bacterium
TACCTGCTCCTGCCCGTGGTCGGCTTCCTGTTCGTGGCCGAGACGCTGTCGGTGATGATCCAGGTGGCCTACTTCCGCTGGACCAAGGGCAAGCGGTTCTTCAAGATGTCGCCGCTGCACAACCACTTCAAGCTCATGGGGTGGTCCGAGACCCAGGTGGTGCAGCGTTTCTGGCTCGTCGGCATCCTGGCCGCCATGCTGGGTGTCGCCCTGGCGCTGCTCTAAGTGGGCACTGGGGCCTGAACGCCCCAGCTTGGAATACGTGACTCCGTTTGAGGTAAAGGTGCTCGGTAGCTGCTCATGACTGTCATTCCGCAACAGCTTAACGGCCGGCAGGCCCACATCGTCGGCGCGGGCATCGAGGGGCTGTCCCTCGCGCGCTGGTTCGCCCGGCAAGGGGCCAATGTCACCGTCCACCTGGCGCGGACGCCGGCCGAGATTGGGGCCGACCCGGCCCTGGCCCGGCAGGCCGCCGAGCTTGATGGCCTGGGCGCGAGCCTGCGGGCGGGGGCGTACTATCTGCGTGGGCTGGACCAGGCCGACGTGATCGGCCACGTCCAGAGCGCCTACACCTACAAGTACCCGATGAACGTGGCGGCCCTCGACGCGGCGCGGGCGCGCGGGGTCCCCACGGTGACCAACATCAGCCTGTTCCTGGCCCTGTGCCCCTGCCCGGTCATCGGCATCACGGGCACTAATGGCAAGACGACGACGACCGAGATGACCGACGCCGTGCTGCGGGCGGGCAGGCTGCCTGTGCGGACCGGGGGCAACATTGGCGCGTCCCCGCTGGACTGGGTGGACACTCTTCGGCCGAGCGACCTGGTGCTGCTTGAGCTGAGCAACTACCAGCTTCAGTTTGTCCAGGCCAGCCCGCACGTGGGCGCCGTCACCAACCTGGCGCCGGACCACCTGGTGGACTACGGCGGCTCGTTTGAGCGCTACATCGCAGCCAAGAAGCGCATCCTCGACTTCCAGCGCGCCGACGACTGGGCCGTCCTCAACTGGGATGACCCGCTGCTCCGCCAGTGGGGCGCGCAGGCCGAGGCGCAACTATTCGCCTTCAACCTGGGACACGCCCTGGAACCGGGCGCCTATCTCAAGCGCGGTGTCCTGACGACGCGCTACCAGGGGCAGGAAAAGGCCGTGCTGCGGGCGGATGAGCTTCACGTCCCCGGCCAGCACAACGTCGCCAATGCCCTGTGCGCCGTCGCCATCGGCACGCTCCAGGGCGTTGAACCCGAGGCCATGGCCCGCGCCCTCCAGGGCTACTCGGCGGGGCCACACCGGGTGCAGACGGTGCGCGAGCGCGACGGCGTGCAGTGGGTCAACGACTCGAAGTCCACCACCCCGGCCAGCACCGTCGCGGCCGTGCAGGCCTTTCCCGGCCGGCGCATCATCCTGCTGGCGGGCGGCAAGGACAAGGGCCTGCCGCTAGATGACCTGGTGAAGGCGGTCCAGAAGAGTGTGGCGCGGGTGGTCGCCTTTGGTGAGTGGGGTCCCGCGCTGGCCGAAGCGGTCCAACCCACCGGCGTGGCGGTCGAGACGGCGCGGGGCGTGGCGGAGGCGGTGGAGATGGCGGCGCGGCTGGCGCAGCCCGGCGACGTGGTCCTGTTCTCGCCCGCCGGCACCAGCTTCGACGCCTATGCCAGCTACGCCGCCCGTGGTGAGCACTTTATCCAGTTAGTAGGCAGCCTATGACCGTTTATTCGTCTCCGTCCATCCCGAGCGCGGCCACGCCGCCCCCCGCCGCCAAGCCGAAGCTCGTCGTCGGCGCGCCGGACTGGCTGCTCGCAGCCGTGGTCATCGGCCTGACGGTGCTGGGTCTCATCATGATCTACAGCACGACCTACGTCTGGATTGACGGCGACTCGACCTACTACCTGGAGCGCCAGGGCGTCTATGCCGTGGCCGGCCTGGTCATCCTCCTGGTCATGATGCGCGTGCCGTACCAGAGTTGGCAGCGCGTGTCAGTGGTCATGATGCTCGCCATCCTCGGCCTGCTGGTGGTCGTGCTCATCGTCGGCAAGGCGGGTTTCGGCGCGACGCGTTGGTTCCTCAACGGCTCGCTCCAGCCGAGCGAGGTCGCCAAGCTGGTGGTCATCATCTACGTGGCCGACTGGCTGACCTCCAAGGGCCAGCAGATTCGCTATGTCGCGCTGGGGCTGCTGCCGTTCTCCATCATCATTGGCCTGGTGGCCGGCCTCATCCTGCTCCAGCCCAACATGAGCACGGCCATGATCATCGCGGGCACGGCGTTTATCATGTTCTACGCCGCCGGGGCCGACACCCGCCAGATGATCGCCACCGTCGCCATTGGCGCCGTCGTCGTGGCCGGCCTCATCGCCCAGGCGTCGTACCGCGCCCAGCGCTGGATTACCTTCCTGGACCCGCTGAGCGACCCCGAAGGCGTGGGCTATCACATCAGCCGCGCCCTGGCGACGCTCAACTCCGGCGGGCTGACGGGCGTAGGTCTGGGCAACACGGTCCACAAGTACCTGAACCTGCTGCCCGCGCCGCACACCGACTCGATCTTCGCCCTCATTGGCGAGGAGTTCGGGTTCCTCGGCTCAATCGGCGTCATCCTGCTCTACATCGTCCTGGGCTATCGCGGCTACCGCGTCGCCCGCCACGCGCCCGACCGCTTCGGGGCGTTCCTGGCGGGGGGCATCACCATCCTGCTCATGCTCCAGGCCATGGTGAACATCGGCGTCATTACGTCCACCTTGCCGTTTACCGGTGTGCCGCTGCCCTTCATCAGCTATGGCGGCTCGTCGCTGGTCATCTCGCTGGCGTCGGTGGGCTTGTTGCTCAACATCTCGCGCTACCAGCGCGCGGAGACCGAGGATGCGTCTACTGTTGTCGGGCGGCGGTACAGCGGGGCACGTATATCCCGCGCTAGCCGTGGTGCAAGCCCTCGAAAAGACTGATGACTTAAGACTAAAGACTAAAGAGAGGGATACTCAATCTTCAGTCATCAGTCATCAATCATTACTGTGGGTCGGCTCCGAGGGCGGCATGGAGGCCGGGCTGGTGGAGCGCGCCAGGCTGCCGTTCGAGGGCATCCGCGCCGGCGGCGTACGCGGCATGGGGCCGTTGACGCTGGCCCGCAACACCGCTCGGCTGGCCGTGGGCTACACCCAGGCCGAGGGCATCCTGGGCCGCTTCAAGCCCGATGTCGTCTTCGCCACCGGCGGCTACGTGGGCGTGCCGGTCGTCGTCGCGGCGCGGCGGCGGGGCATCCCCAGCCTGGTCTACCTGCCCGACATCGAGCCGGGCTGGGCGGTCAAGGCGCTGGGGCGGATTGTGGACCGCATCTGTGTCACGTCCGAAGCGTCGCGCCAGTACCTGCCCGCCGACAAGGTGGTCGAGACTGGCTACCCCGTGCGGCCCGAACTCAACGCCCCGGCCGACAAGGCCGCCGCCCGGGCGGCGCTGGGGCTGGACCCGACGCAGCCGACGGTGCTCATCTTCGGCGGCAGCCGAGGGGCACGGCGAATCAACCAGGCCGCGCTCGGCGCGGCGGAGAAGCTGGCGATGCTGTGTCAGGTGGTGCATGTGACGGGGGAACTGGACGCCCAGACGGCCCAGGCGGCTGTGGCGGGTATGCTGGGCACGGTGCGCCACCGCTACCGCGTCTACCCCTACCTCCACGAGATGCCCCAGGCGCTGCGGGCGGCCGACCTGGTGATCTCCCGCGCGGGCGCATCTACCCTGGGCGAGTTTCCAGCCGCCGGCTTACCCGCCATCCTGGTCCCGCTGCCCATTTCAGGTGGCCACCAATGGCCCAACGCCCGCTTCCTGGCCGACGCCGGCGGCGCGAGCATCGTGGCGGACGAGGAACTGGACGCGGCGCGGCTGCTGAGCGAGGTAACGGCGCTACTGGGCGACCCGACGGGGCTGGCCGAACGCGGCGCGGCCATGCGTCGGCTGGCGCGGCCCGACGCGGCGCGGCGCATCGGCCAGGCGTTGCTGGCGCTGGCAAAGGTCCAGCCTGGGGTGGCGGCATGACCATCCTGCAGTTCGTCTCGTCGGACCTGGTGCTGGCCGTCGCGGTCATCTTCGGCCTCATTGGCTTTAGCCGTGGCGCGCGGCGCGAGGTGACGGTCACGTTGTTTGTCCTGCTGGCCGTGCTCTTAACAACCTGGTTCGAAGACGCCCTGGTGACCTGGATCAACCGGCTCTACCGCCTCGTGCGGCTGGGCTTGCTCGTCGCCCGCAACCCCGACAACCCGGCCCAGGCGCTCCAGAGCGCGGGACCGATCGGCTCCCTGATGGACCCGACGGGCGACCGCTTCCTGTTCCGCCTGCTGGTGTTCTTCGCCGTCATCTGGCTAGGCTACCTGGTCAGCCGACGCGGCAAGCGGGTGGTGACGCCGCTAGGCCTGGCGACGCTGCGCCGCCCGCCCGACCTGCTGGCGCGGCTGGCCGGCTTCGTCGCCGGGGCCATCAACGGCTTCCTGATCAGCTACTTCCTACTGCCGCGCCTGGTGTCGGGCACGCAGGCCGTGCTGGTCATCCCGACCTTCGCCACGTCGCTGCTCCAGCAGCGCATGCTTCCGCTGGTCTTTATCCTGGTCGTGGCCGTGTTCATCTTTGTCGGCTGGGAGAGGGCGCGAGGGTAGGCTATGGGGCCGATTGAATTCGCATTTCTCGCGCTGTGGATTGTCTTTGGCATCGTCGGCTGGGTGCGCGGCTTCTTCCGCGAACTGGGCATCACGGTCATCATCTTCGCCACGCTGATCGCCCTGTACTTCCTGGACCGCTTCGTGACGCCGCGCGTGCCGGACATGCTGGCCTTCGCCCTCCAGGTCGGGGTCCTGATCTTCGGCGTACTCATCGCCTATCAGGGTCAGACCCTCACCTACCAGGGCAAAGACCCGCCGGGCTGGGAGGGCGACATCTGGGGGATCCTGATTGGTCTGTTCAACGGCTGGCTGGTCATTGGAACCCTGTGGTTCTACATCAACCGGCATAACTATCCACTCATCTCCATCAAGCCGCCGTTGAGTGGACTGGCCCTGACGCTTCTGGGTTACCTGCCGTTTAACTTTATCCCGGCCGCCCAGCTCCAGTATTTCCTGATTGGCGCGTTATTATTCCTTCTGCTACTGCGAGTCATTCGCTGAGAGGTGCTTATGGTCAACCCGAAGCCTTCCCTTGGGACAGCGCGCTCCAGCCGGACCCCCCGGTCGGGCAAGACAACGCCGATCCTCGAACTCGTCCCAGGCGCCGACGCCAGCGCGTCGGGGCTGGCCGGCCGCCGCTTACACTTCGTCGGCATTGGCGGCGCCGCCCTCAGCGGTCTCGCCAGCATGGCCCTGGCCCAGGGCGCGACCGTCAGCGGCTCCGACCTGGCCCCATCCAGCGTCACCGAGCGGCTCCAGGCCGCCGGCGCGACGGTCTACATTGGCCACGCGGCGGCCCAGGTGGGGCCGTCCGACCTGGTGATCATCTCTTCGGCCGTACCGGACAGTAATCCGGAGGTCGCCGAGGCCCGCCGCCAGGGGGTTCCCGTCCTCAAGCGCCACGAGTTCGTCGGCCAGTTGATGCAGGGCCACATTGGCGTCGGCGTCGCCGGCACCCACGGCACGACC
>CAZFUK010000373.1:0-5578 GCA_964522005.1 uncultured Anaerolineales bacterium
TGGGCCCCTGCCTTCCAAAGAGAACGGGCGAGGGAACCTCGCCCCTACATTCCTCCTACATTCCTCCTACCACCTGCTTGGGTTGTTCGGGTGCAACTGGTCCTGGTCCCAACGTTGCGGATTGGTAAGGATGTACTGGCGGATACGTTCCAGGTCGGCGTCGTGGCGGATAATATGGTCGTAATAGCTGCGCTGCCACAGCTTGGCCCCCGCTGTCCCTCGTAACAGATTGACCTGTTTGGTTGTCTGGTATTTATAATAGGCGACCACCTGCCCAAGCAAAAGCCGTCGTAGGGGCGGGGGTTCCCCGTCCGCGTTTGACGGGTTTTGGCGCAATGCCGGACGTTGTAGGGGCGAGGTCTCCTCGCCCGCGACCTCCGCCGACCTATGCCGCGCCATCGGACGGGGAAACCCCGCCCCTACAGAGTCCGTCAGAACAATGATACGATGCATATGATTGGGCATGACCACCAAATAATCCAGCTCCACCAGGGGGAAGTGGGTGGGCAATTCGTCCCATACGGCCATCGCAATTTGACCATACACGCTTGGCGTGTAAATCTCGTCTCGAATACTGCCGAGTACACCTTCACGCCCCTGCACACAGATGGTGACGAAATAGGCTCCTGCCTGGGAATAATCGTAGCCTTGCAGGCGCAAGGCGCGGCGTTGCGGAAGGCGCGAGAGGTTCGTCATGATCCTCCCCCTTATGACCACCGACAACCAGAATCAGTATAGCGGCTGTAGGAGCGAGGTTTCCTCGCCCGCGCTTGGCGCGTTTTGACCCAATGCCGAGCGTCGTAGGGGCGGGGAAACCTCGCCCGTTTGCACCACGCCGTATGGGCCACGTCCCGGCTCGGCGCCATCGGACGGGGAAACCCCGCCCCTACAGAATTCATGAGCGCGAGTATAGCATATTGTCGAGGCGCAGGCTACTACATATACTTGTCTACCATCCAAGAGCGGGAAGGAGCATACTCCCTTTGACGGATAGCCGTTCATCCATCTGGGGAGTTGACCGAGGGGTAAGACGGGGCTATAATACGTGTCAGATGAGTACATAGAGAGCGTAGGAGCAGGCCGAGTACCTGGGACAGACGCGCCAGGGAGGCGGGGCCGCTGACTGAAAGCCCCGCTCGCCACCCGCCCAGCGAACACCCCCTGCCAGCTTCGGGCAGAAGAAGACTAAAGATTGATGACTAAAGATTAATGACTAGAACCATCAGTCATTAATCATTAATCATTAATCATTAATCTTTGTGTAAACCCCGACGGTCCGCCCCGTTATCGGCGCCACAAGGGCCGCGCCTAGGCGCGCGCCGAACTTGGGTGGAACCACGAGTCTAACCTCTCGTCCCAGATGGGCGAGGGGTTTTTTGTTGGGTTAGAATTGGAGGATGTATGCAGTACGATAACTTGTACAAGATGCGCCACTCGGCGGCGCACGTCCTGGCGCAGGCCGTCCTGGACTACTTCCCAGAGGCCAAGCTGGGCATCGGCCCGCCCATTGACAACGGCTTCTACTACGACTTTGACCTGCCTCGGCCGCTGACGCCCGAAGACCTGGAGAAGATCGAGGCGCGGATGCGCGAGCTGATCAAGGAGGGCTACTCCTTCGACCGCCGCGAGGTCTCGCCCGACGAGGCGCGCGCCCTGTTCGCGGACCAGCCCTACAAGCTGGAACTCATCCACGACCTGCTCAAAGGCGAGGTGGACGACAACGGCAACCCGGTCGAGGGCGAGCCGGTCATCCTGTCCACCTACCGCGACGGCGACTTCGAGGACCTGTGCCGGGGGCCGCACGTGCCCTCGACGGCGGACATCAACCCCGACGGCCTCAAGCTGCTCAACACAGCCGGCGCGTACTGGCGCGGCAACTCCGAGCGGCCGATGCTCCAGCGCGTCTACGGGACGGCGTGGCCCTCCAAGCAGGAGCTAGACGACTACCTGTGGCGGATGGAAGAGGCCCGCAAGCGGGACAACCGCAAGCTGGGCAAGGAACTCGGCCTGTTCATCATCGCGGATGAGGTCGGCTCCGGGCTGCCGCTGTGGACGCCCAAGGGTGCGCGGATTCGCCAGGTCATCGAGAAGTTCATCACCGAGGAGCAGGAGAAGCGCGGCTACCAGCACGTCTACACGCCGCACCTGGGCAAGAAGCAACTGTGGATCACGTCGGGCCATTGGGACCTGTACCGCGACAAGATGTACTCCCCAATGGACATTGACGGCGTCGAGTACCTCGCCAAGCCGATGAACTGCCCGATGCACATGATGATCTACCGCTCGGAGTGGCACTCGTACAAAGACCTGCCGGTGCGCATCGCCGAGAACGCCACGGTCTACCGCTACGAGCAGTCGGGCGAGCTGGCGGGTATGCTGCGCGTGCGTGGCTTCACGCAGGACGACGCCCACATCTTCTGCCGCCCCGACCAGGTCCGCGACGAGTTCCTCCAGGTGCTTGACCAGGCCCTCTACCAGTTCCGCGTCTTTGGCTTCACGGACCTGGAGATGTGGCTGTCGGTGCGCGACCCGCGCAACAAGAAGAAGTACCTGGGCGACGACGCCGTGTGGGACCAGGCCGAGCAGGGCATCGAGGACGCGCTCAACGCGGCGGGCCAGACGTTCATCCGCGCCGAGGGCGAGGCCAAGTTCTACGGCCCGGCCCTGGACATCATGATCAAGGACGCGCTCGGTCGGAAGTGGCAGTGTACGACGATCCAGGTAGACTTTATGTTGCCCGAACGGTTCGACCTGGAGTACATTGACGCCGACGGCCAGGCGAAGCGGCCGGTGGTGCTGCACCGGGCGCCGCTGGGCTCGATGGAGCGCTTCTTCGGCGTCCTCATCGAGCACTACGCGGGCGCGTTCCCGTTGTGGCTCGCGCCGGTCCAGGCGGTGGTCATTCCGGTCACGGACAAGCATCAGCCCTACGCCGTCGAGGTCGCCTCGCGGCTCAAAGCAGCGGGGATGAGGGTCGAGGCCGACATGCGGTCCGAGCGCATGAACGCCAAGATTCGAGACGCCCAACTCCAGAAGGTCCCCTACATGCTCGTCGTTGGGGGCCGCGAGATGGAGAACGGGACGGTGTCCGTCCGCACCCGCGCCAACGAGGACCGGGGCGCGCAGCCCCTGGACCAGTTCATCGCCCACGCGACGGAGCTTATCAGCAGCAAGTCGCAAGACCTGTAAGCGATAGTAGCCCATGACGATACCCCAGGATCGCTTGGTTCCTTTTCACTATCGCAACTTCCGCCTGTTGTTCACCGCGACTACGGTGAGCGTCGTGGGCTACATCCTCCAGAGTACGGCGTTGGGGTGGGAGTTGTACGAGCGCACGCGGGACCCGCTGGTGCTGGGCAACGTGGGGCTGGCAGGGTTTCTGCCTGTCCTCCTGTTGGCCCTGCCGGCGGGCCACCTGGCCGACCGCTTCGACCGTCAACGCGTGACGGTCCTCAGCCGGCTGTTCGAGATTGTGGGCGACCTCGGCCTGGTCTACCTGTCGTGGACGCAGGGGCCGATACCGCTCATGTTTGCCTGTATCCTGATCCACAGCAGCGCCCGCACCCTCGGCGGCGCGGCCTACGGCGCCTTTCTGCCCAACAGCGTGCCCGCCAGTGTCTTCGGGCGGGCGGTGACGTGGCAGTCCACGGCTTTCCAGATAGCGGCCATGATCGGGCCGGCCGTAACCGGCCTGCTCATCGCCCGCTTCGCCTCCACCCCGCTGGCCGGCCCAGTCAACGTCGGGGCGACCCTCTCCTATCTAATCGCGGCGGTGTTGTCCACCGTCGCCGTCGTCTGCACAGCCCTGCTGACCATCCCCTCCCCGCCGCGCCAGCACCAGGCCGCGACGTGGGGGGATGTCCTAGCGGGGGTTCGCTTTGTCTTTCAGGAGCGGCTCATCCTGTCGGCCATCACCCTCGACCTGTTCGCCGTCCTGTTTGGCGGCGCGGTGGCGCTGCTGCCGATATTCGCCAAGGACGTCCTCCAGGTCGGACCGGAGGGTTTCGGCTGGCTGCGCGCGGCCCCGGCCATCGGCGCCACGCTCATGGCCGTGTGCCTCACCGCCCTGCCCCCCATTCGACGCGCTGGCATGACGCTGCTGTGGGTGGTGGCGGGCTTTGGCGTCGCCACCCTCGTCTTCGGCGTGTCGCGGAACTTCTGGCTGTCCCTGGTGGCGCTCGCCCTGGTGGGGGCCACCGATCAGGTAAGTGTGGTGATTCGCAGCGTGCTGGTGCCGGTGAGGACGCCGGACGCCATGCGCGGCCGCGTCAACGCCGTCGAGCGGGTCTTTGTCAGTTCATCCAACGAGCTAGGGGCGTGGGAGAGCGGCGTCACGGCGGCCCTGTTTGGCCCGATCCTGTCGGTCATCGGTGGCGGGGTGGGCACACTCATCGTCGTGGCGCTGGTCGCCCGCTTCTTCCCCGAACTGCGCGCCCTCCACGACTTGCACCCGCCCACCAACGAGGACACCCCCTGAGCCACTGATTGATGAACATTAACTATTAATTGCCGTTACGGCCGACTGTCACCCTGAGCGAAGCGAAGGGTCTCGCTTTTGTAAGGCGAGATGCTTCTCTTCGCTCAGCATGACATACCGATAGCCGAATTTAATAGTTAAATCCCAGCCATCGGCGGCACCTATTCCTCATTCCCTACTCCATATTGCCTTGAGACGAGGCGCGTTGTAGCCGAGTAGGGCCAGGGCCAGCGTCAGCAGGGCGAAGGGCAGGGCGGCCGTCGGTTGGGACAGGCTCAGGCGTTGCGGCGCGCCCAGCAGCCAGCCGAATAACCCCGCGACCAGGCTGCCGACCAGGGACCAGCCGAGGGAGCCTGGGCGCTGGAGGAGATAGGCGGCCAGGGCGATGCCCCCCGGCGCGCCGACGACATACGCCCCTTCCGCCAGGAGCAGGGCCAGGGCGCGCGTTTCGGGCGGGACCTGGGGCGGCATATCCACGACGAGGACCAGCCACAGGCTGAGGTAGGCCAGGGTCAGGCTGGCAATCGCCCCGCCCAGCCACTCGGCCAGGACCACACCGGGCGTCATGGGCAGCGAGGGCGTCTCCTTGGCAGGCTCGTCCACCATGCCCCTACCTCCTACCCCCGCACCCCGGCAAACAAATCCGTCTCCACACCCTTGCCCGGTGGCAACTCCGGGGCCATGCGGTAGAACGTCTCGAAGCCCAGGATGCGCCGCCGTAGGAATTGGGGAATTGGGCGCCACATGCCGCTGCCCCCGCCCTGGCTCTTGTGGCAGGCGGCCGCCGCTAGCTTGACCTCGTACCAGGGTCGGACATCAATACGGGTAGTGATGGGCACTTCCCAACTCGCAATTTCCTCCATGTTGATATCCTGGTTGCGGCCAAAGCGCGTCGGGTCGCGGCGCGTCAGTCGCATGAAGCGCACCATGAGCCGCATGATTCGCTTGGGGAAGACCGCCGCGTAGAGCTTCTGGGGCTGGTAGGCCGGCCCCGCGTCGGGATACTGCGCCGGGTCGCCGGCCGCGTGGAAGGCCAGCACGGTGGCGCGGTGGCAGGCGATATGGTCCGGGTGGCCGTAGCCGCCGTACTGGTCGAAGGTC